>JADFGE010000149.1 GCA_022567855.1 Planctomycetota bacterium
GCACCTGCCCGAACCAGCGTCCTTTTCGTGTGCATGGGGAATATCTGCCGCAGCCCCCTGGCCGAAGGCGCTTTCCTGCACAAGCTGAACCAGCGCGGCGTCGCCGACCGCTTCACAGTTGATTCCGCCGGGACCGGGCATTGGCACGTCGGCGAGCGCCCGGATCGACGGGCACGAGAGATCGCCCAGCAGCACGGCATTGTCCTTCCCAGTCGTGCTCGTCAGGTCACGCGCGAAGACTTTCAGCGCTTCGACCATCTCATCTGTATGGACGAAACCAATCGCGAGGACCTCCTAGATCGGGGAGCGCCGCAAGAGAAGCTGCGGCTGCTCCTGGAGGCGAATCCAGCGGCTGAGATTCACGAGGTGCCCGATCCGTACTATGGCGGCGATGATGGTTTCGAGACCGTCTTTCGGTTGATCGACGCCGCGTGCGACGCGCTGCTCGATGAGCTGTTGGCCGCGGTTCGATGAGCAGTCGCGAGGCGATCGAGCATTCACTCCACAAAGCCGCCCTTGAGCAAACGATCGACCGCATCCGCGATCTGTCCGGCGGCTGCATTCACCGCGTGCAAGAGATCTGTTTACGCGACGGCGTCACTGTTGTCGCGAAGACCAACTCTGCGGCGCATCTGCACATGTTTCAAGAGGAAGCCGAGGGGCTCCGTGCGTTGGCCCGGACAAACACGCTCCTTGTTCCCAAGCCGTTGGCGGTGATCGAAAGCGCCGGCGTCGCGGTGCTTCTGATGACGGCGATCAAACATGCAGCCGTGTCCCCTCGCACATGGACACGCTTCGGCGAGGAGCTTGCCCGCTTGCATCAAACCGAGGTCGGCGATCGGTATGGTTTCCAGACCGACAATCATCTGGGAACGACGCCCCAACCCAATACATGGTGTGACGATTGGGTGCAATTCAACGCAGAGCATCGCCTCGGTCATCAGCTCGATCTCGCCGCCAAGCGTGGGCGGTTGGATACGAACGAAGCAGCGCGAATTCAAGCGGTCATCGACGCGCTGGAAGATCATATTCCCCGTCGGCCGAAGCCGGCCCTGCTGCACGGCGACCTCTGGTCGGGAAATGCGCTACCCGCGTGTGATGGTGCCGATGCGACTGAGCGCATCGCCGTGATCGATCCCGCCTGCTGCATCGGCGACGGGTGGGCGGACATCGCCATGATGAAACTCTTCGGCGGCTTCCCGGACTGTTGCTTCCAGTCGTACGAGGCGAACGTGAGCGACCGCGCCCAGCTCGACTCGCGCATTGCGGTGTACCAGCTTTACCACGTCCTGAATCACGTCAATCTATTCGGGCGAAGCTACGCCGGCCAGGCAATGGCGATTGCCGGCAGTCTCGGCGGCTGACGAATTATACGAATCCTAAGTAATTCTCAGGCGTTGCCCGGGTGCCATGCTTCATTCCCGGCGCCTCGGGATGAAGCATGCTTTGCCCTATCGGGTCAAAGCATGGCGCCCGCCTGCGGATCAATTGCGATTCGTATTACTGTGCCGCCCCTTCGGATCGGCGCAGGGTGGCGATGTGCCCCGCGTCGAAATCACCAAACGATGATGTCGATCCGTCCACCCAACGAACTGTGATGTTCTGAATAATGTGCGCGTCGCCGAGGCCGAAGTGAACGCGCGGGTCGTTCGCCGAGCAATAGCTGTACGCGGTCTGCACATCGCGCCGCATGGTGCGGCCGTTCACGACGCCGGTGACGACCGCGCCCAAGGCGTCACGGCCATGCTCATCCAGCACACGAAACATGATCCAATGCCCTTGGTCGCGCGCTTGATTGGCCAGGAAATAGACGGGCCCGTCGCGGTTGACAACGACGATGTCGATGCCGCCGTCGTTATCGAGATCGCCGAAGGCCGCGCCTCGGCTGTTGTGGGCGAGCATTGGAACGGTTCCGCCGCGTGGCAGGACCTCGGCGAACTTGCCGGACCCGACGCCGCGCATAAGCACGTTGGGTTCCGCATAGGGATCGGCGGCATAGGGTTGTGCCAGGCGAAGTACGCTTCCGTTGGCTTGATAGATATCGAGCTTGCCGTCGTTGTCGTAGTCGAAGAAGCCGGCCCCGAAGCGAGTGAAGCGCCGACTGAGCCTGCCTAACCCCGCAGCTCCGGTGATGTCGGCGAAGTAGCTTCCTTCGTTGAGAAAGAGACTGTCGGTCTCGCCGCGAAGATTGACGATCAGCAGATCGAGGTCACCGTCGTCGTCGATGTCGGCCGAACCGATTCCCATGCTACCTTTGGCCTGGCCGGCCTCGTCACGGGCACAACCCATCGTCAGCGCTTGGTTGACGAAGCGCCCGTCGGCGCCGTTGATCCACAGCACGTCCTCCACGCCGTCGTTCGCGACGAAAATATCCAGTCGGCCGTCGTTGTTGTAATCGCCGACCGCGACCCCCAATCCGTTGCCGACCGCCATCGAGATGCCCAGCTCGTTGGTCACATCGGTGAACGTTCCATCGGCGTTGTTGCGATACAGCGTGTCCTTGGTCGGCGCGAGGTACTCATGCGGCCCGCAATAATCGGGCGCTCCGGCGGCGTCCGTACACTGTCGTTCGCCCGCCACGGACCAATGAATATAGTTGCAGACGAACAGGTCGAGGTCGCCGTCCGCGTCGTAGTCAAGGAACGCAGCGCTGGACGACCAGAGATCGCCTCCAACGCCCGCTTCGTCGGTGACGTCGACAAAACGGCCATTGCCCTCGTTGCGCAGCAGCGTATTGCGGCCGACGTTTGTGACGTATAGATCCACATCGCCGTCGTTGTCGTAGTCCCCGGTGGCGACCCCCATGCCGTAGCCGCGGTCCTCGGCGCCGCTGTTATCAGTGATGTTCTCGAACGAGCCGTCGCCGCGATTGCGGAACAGTTGATTTCCGGCCGGTTCCCGCGCCGGTTCGACGATGCGGCCCGACTGAACCAGATACACGTCCAGATCGCCGTCGTTGTCCATGTCCAGGAGTGCGACTCCGCCGGCGGTAATCTCGGGGTTGAAATATTGGCCTCGATGACCGGAGTGATGAGTGAAGATGAGACCGCGCGTCTGTGCGACTTCGACGAACGGTGCGGGCGCGACTGCCGCAACGCCCGTCACCTCCGGCGATCGTTCATCACTTCCGCAAGCTGTCAACAGGAGTCCAACGATCACAAAGCAGACTGTGTCCACGCTGAACTGAATTCGGTCCCGTTTCGGTTGGACGATCACGGATCAGTTCCCCGGCCGATTGGGTGGCGATTGGCGTGGCGAAGTCGGCGCACTTTCATTGATGTTCAGTCGCTTCATCGCTTCAGCAAGGGCGGGGTGATCCGGTTGCAGTTGTGCGACTGATTGCAGTGCGGCTTGGGCCTGCTCGGTGCGGCCAAGCGCGGCATAGGCGTCGGCAAGCGTGAAATAGGCCTGGATGAAGTACGGCGCGCTGGTGAGAACCTGTTCCAAAACGTCAAGAGCCTCTTCGTTTCGCCCCAGATCGTGCAGGATCACCGCGGCGCTATGCAGCCACTGAGGCCGCGCTGGGTCCAGACGCGCCGCTTCATGGAATCGACTCAGGGCAAGCTCCAACTTACCGTGCTGTTTGAGAAGGCTGCCATGAAGCCCAACCGCGGGCCCGTATGATGGATTGATCACAAACACCCGATCAAGGTGCTGCTGGGCGCTTTGGAGTAGGGCTGACCGGATCGGTTCTTCGGCCGATTCGCCTTCTAACAGACAGTTCATCGCCAAGTTGTAGTCGGCTTCGAAGTATGTGTTGTTGCGCTGTTTGGCTCGCAGGAATTCCTTTGTTGATTCCTCCAGCCGGCCTTGCGCACGGTAGATCACGCCAAGATTATTCGGAATGACCGCATCGTCGGGATAGTATCGGTCGAACGAATGCAAAAATCCGATCGCCTCGTCGAATCGCTGCTGCAAGACAAGCTGCTTGGCATAGTCGAGCTTCGCCTCCTGTCCGGCTCGATGTTGGTTGACGGTATTGAGCCAGGAATCGTGATCCTGGGACGTGATCGTCCGGCTGTGTTGCACGAGGCGCTCCGCCCGCTCGGTTTGCCCCATGCGCTGATACACGGCGCCGAGCAATTGAAACGCGAGCGCGATCTGGCCGTTGGGTGCGTTGGTGACCTGATGAAGAATCTCGCGCGCTTCGTCGAGGCGGTTCGCCTGAAGCGCCAGTCGCGCCAGCCCGATTGGTGCGTGCGGATCGTTTGCGTCCAGCTCGATAGCGAGCTCAAATTCACGTCGCGCCTCATCCAACTCGTTGAAGTCAATCAGCCACTCACCAAGTCGACGATGTGCAGGACCATATGAACCGCGTATCGCAATTGATCGGCGCATCGCCTCAACCGCGCCGTCCAGATTGCCGCCATACGACCGAACAAGCGCCAGGAAGTACCAGCTCTGAGCGTCCTGTGCGTTCATCGAGATCGCTTGTTCGTAGCACTGCGCCGCTTCAGCGAGCATGTAGTTGGCTTGGTAGATCATCGCGAGCTTTACCCACCGCGCGCGGATCGATCGATCCTCCAGCACGGCTTTCGTTGCGCTCGTGATCGCGCGGGCAACATCAGGATCAGCATCGGCGAGGATCGTGAACACCGGCGGGTCGGGCAGCGCCGGTTCAGACGAGCGCGTGACGACAAACACAACCGCCGTCACGATCGCCGCCGCCGCACCTATCAGCCATACACGCCGTCTCATCTCACCCAAGCGTACGGCGACGCGCTGCTTGGAGCAACAACAGGTGGCTCCGATGAAGACTCAGGGGCTATCCCCCGAGTCCGTCGAACGTTTGGACCGTTACCAGTTATCCGCTGGATCGTCGTCATCGACGTCGATCGTGATCATCGTCTCGATATTGCCCTCGTGCTGGATAGCGTGAGCGGCAATAACCACGGTTAACAGGATCAACAGACCGAACCCCATCCTGAGCCGACGTCCTAGCCGGGGCGAATCATCGTTACCCCGCGCCAGGGCGCGGGCAGCGTTGCGGGCAAGAACCAGCGATGTAAGGAAAGGGGTAAAGCCGAGCGTGCCGACGAGGATAAAAAGGATACCGATCAGGCTCAGCGGGAAGATCGTCATCCCGATCAGTGCGGCAACGATCGCTCCGCCGAGCAGGGTGCCGCCGACAACGTCGCGCCCCCGGCCCAGTTGTTCACCATATTGAAGCCATATTCCAAGGGCGATGAGTTCGACCGCGAGACCGGTATACGCAAACCATCGCAACTCGCTGAGCATTCCCTCATCCGAGAACAGGCCCGAGCCCTTGAAGACGATCGGATCGAAGATCATGCACACGACCGGCATCACCAGACCGAAGATCACGTCGAACACGCGCTGTCGCCGCGTCGCCGGTGGGGTAAACTGTCTCACCCAATAATCACTTGGTAAACCTGCTTCCGGAAGATGCACGACCCGTCGCCATGTTGTGCACACGACTTGGATATCAAAGTTCTCGCCGCACTCCGGGCAGCTGCCGACATCAGCAAGTCCCCGCAGTGAATGGCGGCATTGGGTGCAAAGTTGGAACGTATTGGCCGCCAAGGTGCGGCGCAACCGACGTATCGCCAGTACATGCAAAGCGATTGATCCCCCCAGAATCAACCAAGCCAGAACGTACAGCCCTACCGTGGGGATGATCCCACTATCAGCCAACGCAAAGCCAAAGGAGAATACTCCGAAGACAACCCAGGCGAATATGGCGCAGGTAATGATCGCCGAACGGTTTTCGGCAAAATGTAGCCTTACCTCACTCAATCTGACAGGTTGATCCAGGTGTGGTGTATCCATTGGATCCCAACATCTTGGCTACGACGTCAATGCCGAACCGGTTCGGCACTTTCGAGTGAAGGGCTGCAACGCTTGGAGGAACTCAGAGGTACGTGCGATCGCCTTACCCGTTGCGCTGGGCGAAGTCCTTCATGAACTGGGCTAACGCTTCGCAACCTGCCTTGGGAAATGCGTTATAGATCGAGGCTCGCAGCCCGCCCGCGGAACGATGCCCCTTCAGGCCGGACATGTCGTTCGCAAGCGCTTCCTCGATGAACTTCTTATCCAGGTCGTCGTTGGGCGTGCGGAAAGTGACGTTCATCAGCGAGCGCGAATCCGGCCGCGCGACGCCTTTGTAAAACCCACCGGAGGATTCGATGGTGTCGTACATGATCGCGGCCTTCTTCTGGTTTCGATCGGCCAGTGCCGCCAGCCCGCCTTGATCCAGAATCCATTTGAACACCAAGCCCATCATGTAGATGGCGAACGCGGGCGGGGTGTTGAGGCGCGAGCCCTTCTCAACGTGCTTGCGGTAGTCGAGCATTTGAGGCAGGCCGGTGTTCGCGCCGTTAAGAAAGTCCTTGCGGATAATCACGAGCGTACACCCAGCCGGGCCGAGGTTCTTCTGCGCGCCGGCAAAGATCAGCGCGTGCTTGCTCACCTCGATAGGCCGACTGAGAATCTCCGAGCTGGCGTCACAGATCAGCGGGGCCGAACTGGAAGGCGTGCTCGGGTATTGCGTGCCGTAGATCGTGTTGTTCGAGCAGTAAAACGTATACGCGGGGGCGTCCGAGGCGCTGATCTCGTCCGCGGCCGGAACGTGATCGAAACTCGACGGCCCGCCGTCGAAGGCGACATTCACGTTGCCGAACAGTTTGGCGTCGGCGATCGCCTTTTTTGTCCACTCGCCGGTGTGGAGATAGTCAGCCGTCCGATCTTTCCTGAGAAAGTTCATCGGCGCCATCGCGAATTGGAGTGACGCCCCGCCTTGCAGGAACAGCACGGCATAGTCGTCGCTGATATCGGCGATCTTCCGACAATCCGCCTCGGCCTCAGTGATGACGCGGTTGAACACCTGGCCGCGGTGGCTGTGCTCACAGATGCCGATGCCGCTGTCTTGCACGTTCCAAATATCGTGCTGCGCCTGCCGCAGCACCGCCTCGGGAAGTACAGCCGGCCCGGCGGAGAAGTTGAAAACGCGGTCGTGCGGCTGGCCCATACGGTTCATTCTAGCCCGGCAGACCGCTCCCTCGGCAGTCCGTTTGACGGCCGCGCCAACAATGCACAATGGCCTCTTCCGCCGCCGCCGACCGTTAGATTGGGCAAGTTTCTGCTATAACTTTAGACATGAGCTCACGGATCGCTCTCGTCGTCTCGGTCGTGGCAGTCGCACTCGTCGTAGCGGGGTGCGGCGAAGACGCCC
>JADFGE010000150.1 GCA_022567855.1 Planctomycetota bacterium
CCGGGCGAAACCGTTGCCGCAGCGCGCTCGCAGCAGCTTGCGGAACTGCCGAGCCCGGTTGCCAAGCGCCGATGACTTGGAGGCGCCGATCATGGCCGTCACGGGTTCGATGATCAGCCGGCGAATCAGCGAGGGAATGCGCTGGTAGGCGGCGAGCGAATCGTGGCCTAGATATCGCCAATAACCGCCGAACAACTCATCGCCACCGTCACCGCTGAGGGCGACGGTTACAAACCGCGCTGCGAACTTGGACAGTAGGGCCGTCGGGATGATCGAGCTGTCCCCAACGGGCTCGGTGAGATGGTCCAAAAGGTGTGGGATCGAGTCGAGCACGTCGCACTCGGTGAGGATCAGCTCGTGGTGGTCGGTTCCGAATCGTTGGGCCACGAGACGCGCGTAGCGGGTTTCGTCGTACGTCTTCTGGTCGGCGTAACCCACGGAAAACGTTGCAATCGGCCGGCTGGCGACGGCGCTCGAGGCGGTGCTCGCCGCCGCACGTGGAGCCGGAGTTCCCGTCGCAGTGACCCTTGCCGGAGGCTACGCGATCAAGCTCACGGACACCGTAGACATCCACTGCGCCACGGTGGAGGCTGCGCTGGCCGCGAGCTAGCACCCGCGGGATCGTCTGGGCCGTGGAGAACAACGCGGAGGCCGCCCATACCGAATTTCCGCACCAGACGCGGCGATTCGTACGCTCTACCGCGGGGAAATCAGGACTGATCTAGAGCTATACGCCGGGTGAAGCCAGACTGAGCGCCTCGAGAGCATCGCCGGTGATTTGGTGTACCAGGCCGCGTATGTCGACTCTGTCACCGAGCCTTCTCACCTCTGAGAGCCTCGACTGGGGCTTGACCTCGATGACGAGATGATCGGTCCCGGCTTGGGTTGAGTCGATAATCTCGAAGTCCGGCGTGACCTCGAAATCACCGACCTCCGCTACGGTCTGGAGAATGAAATACTCTGAAACGGAATCGCCATCGTCGGGTGACAGCGTCCAGCGCAGGACGATCTCTTCTCCATCGTCCCAGGGATGGTCCTCACCCACGACATTGCTGGGTGGGGCCGGTGCCTGATGGTTCTCCTGCGCCTGCACGGGGGAGGACGCTGACATCAGCAGCCCCGCGGCAAGAGCGGTCCAACTTCGGGTCAGACAATATTCTCTCATAGCCACTCTTTCGTTCAGGCCTCGATGAGCTCCACATTGGCTCGTGGAATGGTGACACTCTCTCCGGAATCGAATCTCACTTCAAGTACGCGGGCCTTGGACCCCGAATCCAGGACCTGCAGCTCGGCCGGGAGACCCGACACCTCCCCGATCAATCCAAAGTACGGATCGCGGATAATCCGCACGGGTCGGCCGATCTCGAGCAGCCCGGTGGTGTGCTCCGGCTCGGCCTCATGGGCCTTCTCGTCGGCGGTGAGGGGGATAATGATCTCAGGCCGCATCACCCCCGCCCTGATCTGCGTGGCCCCGTTCACCGATGCCTCGTCGCCCTGACGCGAGCCCAGCAGCTCAAAGGTCCGTTGGGCCATCGCGATCTCCCCGAACCCCTCGGTGATGATGAGCGTCAAGCCGACCTGTTCCGTGCCGGTGATGGCCACCCCCAGGTCGTAGCCCAGGAAATCCCGCAGATCCTCATCATCGAGCCCGCCGGTGACGAGGGCGGCCGCCCCGACATCGCGCGCTTTGCGGATCGCCCCAGCCGTGGCCCGCGCCCCGCCGATGATGACCGCGCCCTTCATGTCCGCCGTGATGAGGTCGGCGGTCACTTCCTGATCGTGGCTGTTGCAAGCGGTCATGATCGGGCCGAACGTTTCGCCGCCAATCCCGAAGATGCCTTGAACGAATGAGACATCGTTTTCGATGATCACACCTTCGTCGGAAATCACTTCAACGACTTCGCCCGAAATGTACGCCTTGACCTGCACCGGAATCGGATCGCCTCTGAGGATCAACTGACCGGTCACGGGCGAGACGGTTTCGACGATGCCCTCGTGCTTCGATCGGTAGGTGGTCTTGAACAGGCCGAAGATGCCCTTGGTCTGCGCCAGGGGTTCCCCGATCATGACCTTCTCGCCTTCCTTCTTGAGCACACACTCCGCGACATCCTGGGGCGGCATCGAGAGCAGATTGGCGAGATTGATCGGCTCGATGTCGCCGGGCATGAACGTCTCCGCCACGACATCGTTTGCGCCGACCCGATCGCCGACCTTCACCAGCACGTCGCCGGCAATGGGCAAGATGCGCTTCACGCGATGCGTGATGCGTCTGGTGACTTTCAGTCCGGGTGTGTATGCCTGAGCCATGGTTTTCGTGATCAACAAGAAAAGGTCGTAATACGTTACCTATTCAGACGAGAGCCGGTTCCATTTCCGGATAAAGCTCCATGGCGGTAACCCATCGCATCATCATTTTCTGTGCTTCGGATCGCTGCTCAGGGAGGATCAACGGCCTGCCTCGCCCATCAAGGAAGAGTCCTACCGTGCCGCCGGTGACTTTTCTTTGCACCTGTTTGCCGGGGCCTGCTCCGACATCAAAACCACGAGCCGGGTCAATCGTAACTTCCGCCGTTTCGTCCGGACCCAGCGGCAGCAGCTTGACATCGCCGAAGTTGATCGTGCCGGACTCGTTGAGCGTGTCGCCGGTGATTTGGTATTCAAAGCACGGCCGACCGAGCTTGCCCAATCCCTTGGCCGCGACACAAGTCCCAAGATAAATCAAGCAGTCGCGCGTGAAGACTTCCAGCGACGCTTGCGGATGCACCTGCGCAAGCACACCGAGGTGCGGCATCATGAAGATTGAATCCTTGGCCAGCGTGGTGAATCCTTCGGGCTCAAAGGCGTCGATGAGCAGCGCAGCGGTTTGGTGCATTCGCGGCGCGTGCGAGAGCACACCGCCGGAGGCAACGAGCAAATCAAGCTTCATATTATCGACGATCGTTTGACCGCCGGTCTGCTGGCTGAATGTGTCGCCGATGGTTCGCTGTTGCTGCACGCCTTTGAGCGTGGTGGCGAACTCTTTGTGCTGGATATACGCCAACCGTAGCGCTTCACGCGCGACCGCTTGCTCGAAGATCAACGCTTCCTTTGACTGGGGAATCGTCGTGGGGCGGATCATCTTGTTCTTGACCCGGTTGCGCAGCTCACGCTCATCCATGTCAAAGTGAACCCAGCGCAGGATGTTGGCCATTCCCGTCTCCGCGCACACGTTGGAAATCGAATAGCTCATGCCGAGGTTGGCGCTGACCGTGCGGTTGAAGGTCTTATCAAAGACGCTGAACACATCCGTCGTCGCGCCGCCGATATCCACGCCGACGACGTTGATATTTTGTCTTTGGGCGATGGTCTGAAGGATATTGCCGACCGCGCCGGGTGTGGGCATGATCGGCGCATCGGTCCAACCCATGAGTTTGTCGTAGCCCGGTGCGTGGGCCATGACGTGTTCGAGGAACATGTCGTGGATGGCGTCGCGCGCGGGCCCAAGGTTCTCTCGCTCGAGCGTGGGACGAAGATTCTCAACGATGGTCAGATCAATACTCTCATCGAACGCCTTGGCCACCAACGGGGCCGCATCCTTGTTGCCGGCGAAGATCAACGGGAGCGTGAACTCACTTCCAAACCTCGGCTGAGGTTTGGCCGGGGCGATCAGTTCGGCGATCTGCACGACCTGCGTGGTGTTGCCGCCATCGGTTCCGCCCGAGAGGAGAATCATGTCCGGGCGCAGCTCACGAATGCGCTGAATCTGTTCGTGCGGCCGACGTTTGTCATTGGCGGCGATGACATCCATCACAATCGCCCCGGCCCCCAGTGCAGCGCGCTTGGCGCTGGCCGCCGTCATCTGCGCCACAACGCCCGCCACCATCATCTGCAAACCACCGCCCGCTGAGGACGTCGAGATATACAGATCACAGCCCTCCGTCTCGGTCGCCGGCTGAATGATTCGCCCTTGGTCATCAACGAGCCGTCGATCCGCCAGCTCCGCCACTTCGGTGACGGAGTTGATCACGCCCATCGTGACGTCGGCGAACGGTTTCTCGACGGTCGTGGGCGCTTCGCCGCGGTGCGTTTGGCGATACTCACCGTCAACACGTTGGATCAAAATCGCTTTGGTGGTGGTGCTCCCGCAGTCGGTGGCGAGGATCACGTTCACTTGATCAGGATCAATCTTCGTCATGGTGCTGCGGGTTGCTCTTTTTGTTCTTCTTGTTCTTCGTGCGCTCAGCTTCTTGCTTGTGCTCTTGCTGTGAGTATTCAGCTTCCAGCTCTTCAATTCGCCGGCACATGTACTCCATCGAGCCTCGCCGTTCAAGGAACTCAGCAAAGTGGATGTAGCCGCCGTAAATGTTCCGAGGCGCGATCGCCCACACGCCAGGACTTGTAAGGTGCATCACTTGAGCCCCAAGGTAGTTCAACGGGCGTGTCATCTCAAAGAAAATCAGGCCGGGCGTGCTGAGGTGACGTTTGGCGATCTGCGTGCAGATCCACTCGACCGCCGGCCGCTGCTGCTCGGTCGGCTCGACCGCTCCGGGCCGGTCAACCGCAAAGGCATGTTTGAGCTTGCTTCTCAGTGAGCCCACGCACCCGCTCCGTCCGACAAGCGAGCGCGGATCCGTTCGATCACCGCCTCACGATCTGTGCCAAAGAGAATGTGCATGCCGCGGTAGGCATCAAGCCACGATCGCTTTGCTCGCGTGGAGATATACCCGCCTCGATGGTCTTGCACGAACCGCCGAATGTCACGCCATCTGATCTGTTGCGTACCCAGCAGATAGCGAGCGGTGATTCCATCGGCGTCGATCAGGAATCGGCTGGGGAAGAAGAATCGGCTGAGCGCGGCCAGCAAGACGAGCAACGCCGCCGCCGCCCATACAGGGCTCTGAAACGACAGCCCCACCGCACCGGTGATCGCCCCGATCACGCTAAGACCGAGCGCTGCGGTGCCAATCCGCTCGCGAGCTGGGTGTGCCTGCCAGGTAAAATCTGTGCCCAAATCCTCGGTCATTGCTCGGTTCATGCTCCGGGTGCGTTTACAGCGCAGTAGCTTAGCGAATCGCCCCGCAGGACGGAACCGCTTATCCATGACCCAGCTTTAGAGCCCAATCTTCCCACTGAGCCCCGACTCCTGATCCAGATCGCAAGTACATCCGCCGGCGGTCTGAGCCGATGTGATTCCCAAGGCAACCGCAGATGGACGTTCTTCTGATTCACGAACACGGCAGAGCCCACGGCAGCGGCGGCGTCGTGGCCACCTATCGTCTCCATCGCGCCCTGCAAAAGGCGGGCGTCAAGTCCACGGTCGCCTGCCGACGAAAGGCCATCGACGCGCCCGATTTCGTCGAACTGCCCAAGGCCGAGTTCATCGAGCGCTGGCTGGGCAAGATTACCTGGCGTTTGGGCCTGAACGACATCCACTGCGTCAGCTCCTTCAAGATCCCCAAGTTCGCGCCATTCGCCGAGGCAGACGTGGTCAACATCCACGGCCCCCACACGAATTTCTTCAACTACCTGGCGATTCCCAAACTCGCCCGCGCCAAACCCGTCGTCTTGACGCTGCACGATATGTGGTCGTTCACCGGCCACTGTGGCTATAGCATGGACTGCCAGCGCTTCAAGACTGGGTGCGGCAATTGCCCGTATCCGGACAGTTACCCGCCGATTGGTCGCGACGCCACCGCGATCGAATGGAAGCTCAAGAACCACGTCTATCAACGATCCAACCTGACAATCGTTGCCCCGAGCAAATGGATGATCGACTTGGCCAAGCAAAGCATGCTCCGGCGCTTCCCGATTCATCAGATCTCAAACGCCGTCGATACGACCGTGTACAAACCGATCGATAAGCGTACCTGCCGTGAAGCTTTGGGAATCGACCCGAACAAGTTGGTGGTCGGTTTCGCCGCGTTCTCACTGGCCAATCACATCAAAGGGGGCGATCTACTGATCGAAGCGTTGGCCGGCTTGGAAGACGAGTTGAAATCGCGGCTCGTGCTGTTGACGTTCGGCGGCAGCGGTGAAGAAACTACCCAAACGGCCGGCATCGAAACGGTGCAGCTGGGCTACCTTTACGACGACCAGCCGAAGGTGCAGGCCTATTCCGCGGCGGACGTCTTTGTCGTCCCGAGTCGACACGAGAATCAAGGATTGATTCCGATTGAGTGCATTTCCTGCGGCACGCCGGTCGTGGCGTTCGCCGTCGGCGGTCTGCCGGAGGTCGTTCGTGACGGGGTATCCGGCACGTTGGCCGAACCTGAGAATGCCCAGAGTCTGCGAGCAAAGATCGCCCAGGTGCTCACGGATCCAGGGCTGAGGCAAACGCTCGCGCAGAAATGCAGGACCTTGGCGGTCGACGAGTTCGACATCGAACTGCACGCCAAGCGCTATATCGACCTGTATGAACAACTCATCGCAACCCGAGCCGCCGCGTAGTCAAACACCTCTACCGAGTGACGATCCGAGCCGGCTCAGACAGCACCTTGGCCATCGGCGGCACATCAAATGTCACCACGACGTTCGCGCCAATGGCGGCGCCGTCGCCGATTTTGATATCGCCGAGAATCATCGCCCCGGCCCCGACCTGTACACCTTGACCGAGTTTGGGCGCTTCCCACGCTCGGTGATGACTCGACGCGCCCAGCGTTACACCCTGGCGGATCACACATTCGTCCCCGATTTCGGCGCGGTCGTGAATGACGATGGCCCCTTGGTGTCCGATCACCACCCGCCGACCGACCGTGACCGTGTAGTACAGCTCGATGCTGTAGTGGTTTCGTACATAGCGATACAACCGGTTGTACAGGAAACTGAACGGCATGCGGACAATGCGGGGTTTGAGACTCATTCGCCACACGCCGAAGCGATGGACGGCCAGAGCGCGGAACCCGGGACGTGTCCAATCCCGGCCGTTGTGGCGCCAATCCTCGCAGACCTGCCCCAGGAGCCCGAGCGGCCGGTCTTCGGCAACGGTGATCCGTTCGCCGTTACTCGTCTCCATCGGATCCCGCAGCCGCCGTGCCTGGTCAAGGGCAACGCCGCTGTGGACTGTCTGTTCAGCTTGACCTGGCGGCATACCTGGCCTCAACCTTCTGTCCGAACGAGAGCGTCGTCGAATCGCTCGGCTGAGCGTCAGGCTCGCTCGCCGGCGCAACCGCCATTTCGCTCGGTTG
>JADFGE010000151.1 GCA_022567855.1 Planctomycetota bacterium
AACGTGTAAGCCGTGAAGCCCCGTCCTGCCGAAGTAGATTGCAAAGAACAGGTGTGCGTTGGCTGGACGTTCGAGGGGAGCTGTTGGAGCGGCGTCAACGCTCGATTGGAACAGGTTGTAATCGCGATCTGATTCGTTCAGCAGCCACGCCAAGCCCGAAGGTCCATCGGGCGCTAAAGGAATAACTGATTGTGGCAGGAGTAATTGCCCGTTCACGATGGGAAGCTTGCCATCAGCAACACCCCGTTCGTCGGACGTTGCGGTCAGGGCGTTCGTCTGTAGAATGCGCACGTGCGCGACGATGTCCATGAGATCCTGATCACGCAGAGACGGGTTACCGCCCCGTGGAAGCATCGCCGCGCCGGTCGTGTTGAGCGGATCCTTTGGCGACCGGCCAGCGATCAGGAACGCAACAAAGCTGGCATCATCGAGACCGGCGACGAACTCACTCGTTTGTAAAGGCTTGCCCAGTCCCGGCAGTCCTTCGCCCGTAAGACCATGGCAGGCCATGCAAGTTCGCAAGTACAGCCCGCCGCCCCTGGCCGGATCGCCGGGTTCAAGGGCCGCGATCGCCGCCAAGCCAGGGTCTACTTCTTGATCGTGTAAGGGGTCGGCGGCATGTTCTCCTTCGTAGAACTGCACGCCCCACACGAGACTATCATGGAACTTGTGTGAATACTCGATCCATTTGATCCCGAGAAAGTCGATCGCGCACAGCAACGTGAGCCCCAGGAACAAGCACAGTCCGCGGCGGTAGTTGTTTTGAGCGCACCACACCGCCATCGCCATGGTCAGACTGCTCACAATCAATACGCCGGTGTTGATAGCGCCCCAGGTTGTGTCCAGGAATTGACTTCCATAGGCGAAGATGTCGGGATGGCCCGCGCGATACACGGCGTACAAACAGAACAACCCGCCGAACAGCAGAACCTCCGTGGCCAGGAAAAGCCACATGCCGAACTTGGCGGCCTCGAACTGCTGCGAGGCATCGTCGAAATGATGCGCCAAATGTTCCGGACGATCGTCGACAAGCGCGTTGATGTTGGGCGCGAGCAGAGTCATAGCTCGTCCCCTGCGCGCCAAAGCGATTCGTTAGTTTGCTGCGTGAGCCCGGCGGCTCCCGCCTCGATCACCCGAATCAGCTCGTCACCGATGGGGAGGGTGAGGTAGTAGAAAACGCCCTGCTCTATAACCGGCGCATCGGCCGACGACGGCTCTTCACTGATTGCGATGATGCGCACTCCGGGGCATATCTCCTGCAGCGCTGCGATCTGTTGCCGGGCGATTTCCTGTCGTTCATGGATGCGATCGATGATGGCAATCTGCGGTTGCTCTCGATGCGCGAATTCCGAAAAGCGCTGGCTCTCGTTTGCGGTGACGATCTTGAAGCGAGCATCGCTCAGTCGTTTTCTGAGAAACACAACGGTGTTCGGATCCGGGCTGTCAACGAGGATTCGGATCATGGTGTCCTTGCTTGGCAGTGACCTTTCACGACCGCAATCGGGCGAGAAACACGGCCTTCCATCAGGGGTAGAACAACTGTTGTGCCAGAATCCGCGCATCGGCGGCAGGACGGCCTAAACGCTATAAGTGCCTATGTTGCAAGCAGATATGAGCGATGATTGAAGGGCCTGTAATCGTGCCCGAATCCGCGAGTGTCACATAGGCGCGACACCGAAACCGTCACGAACCAGATGCAAGGCGGCGGCCGACGAATAGGCCCTTATATTCGATAGGCAGAGCCGGTTTCACGCGCGCCACAGAATTGTGACACTCACCGGCGCCATTCACAGGATTGTGACAGATTTGCTGTGTTCCGGAGCGAGGTTCCCCGCCCCTAGTCCCGAAATCCCTCCGGTTTCAGATCGTGCTTCTTGAGGAACCGGTAAAACGTCCCCCTCGGCAGTTGCGCCTCGCGCGCAGCTTGTGAAACATCTCCACCGCATTGTTGCAGCAAGTTGGCCAAATAATCTCGCTCGAACTTCGCGGCATGTTCCTTGCGAAGATCAAAGAAGCCGTCGCCTTTGCGGTCTGAAACCTCGCCAGCACTCGTCACCAATGCATCGGGCAGATCACCACTTGTGAGCTTCGCGCCCGTCGCCATCGTCAGGCTCCGCTTGATCACGTTCTGTAGCTCACGAATATTACCCGGCCATTGATACGCTGAGAATATCTCCATGACTTCTTGGTCGACGTCGGAGATACTCTTGCCCATCTCGCGCGCGTATCGGTCCAGGAAATGCGCTACGAGTAACGGAATATCACCTGTCCGATCACGCAACGGCGGAAGATCGATCCGTGACACGTTGATTCGATAGAACAGATCTGAGCGGAACTGCTCCTTTGCCACCAGCTCATCAAGATTGCGTGAGGTAGCCGACACCACGCGCACATCCACATCCAACTCATCCGTAGCTCCCACTCTGCGTATCCGGCGTTCTTGCAAGGCGCGTAATAGTTTCACCTGGAGTCGAAGGGGCAGTTCCGCTATCTCGTCGAGGAAGAACGTCCCTTTGTCTGCAAACTCCAGCAGCCCCATGCTTCGTGTATGCGCGCCGGTGAATGCGCCTCGCTCGTGGCCGAAGAGCTCACTTTCCAACAAATCCTCGGGGATAGCCCCACAATCGACCGGCACAAACCGTTTCTTGCCGCGCCGGCTGCGCTGATGCAATGCACGGGCAACCAACTCCTTGCCCGTGCCGGTCTCTCCCACGATCAGCACATCGACGTCGGTATCGGCGATACGTTCGATCATATCGAGAACTGTCTGCATCACTTGACTGGCGCCGATGATCTCGCCGAAGACGCCGGTGCGATCAACTTGTCGTTGCAGAAGTCGGTTCTCCTCACGAAGTTCCTTCGCTTCGAGCAACCGCTGCACAGTCGCAAGCAAATCCTCCGGCAAGAACGGTTTGGTGATGTAATCAGTGGCGCCGAGCTTCATGCACTGCACCGCTGTTTCCACGGTCGGAAAAGCGGTGATCATCAAAACGGCGAGGTTCGGGTCGTGCTGTCGCGCCAACTCGAGCAAGTCAACGCCGCTGACGCCCGGCATACGAATATCCGTGATAAGTAAGTCGAAGGTCTCTGTTGCGACCCGCTCCGCTGCCTTTTGGCTGTCGTTCTCCGAAATGATCACTGCGTGCGATAGTTTCTTGAGCGTTGCAGCGCACACCTCCAACATCCCCACCTCATCATCCACGACCAAAATACGCTGCTTAGCCATGACTCGCCTTTGGTTGTTCACCCGGGTTGTGCACCGGTAGTCGTATCGTGAATCGCGTACCTTCCCCGGGATGACTTTCCACGTCAATTGTCCCGCCATGACTTTGGATAAGCCCGTGACAGATCGAAAGACCAAGACCTGTCCCGCGACCTTGCTCTTTGGTTGTAAAGAACGGCTGGAATATCAGCTCGCGCTGCGCTTCGGGAATCCCGCAGCCGGTGTCTTGCACGGTTACCGTGATCCACGAATCGGCATCGTCCGCGGCTTTGTGTTCCTGGCGGGCCGAAAGCGTGAGTCGTCCGCCCTGAGGCATAGCGTCCAATGCATTGAGCAGGAGGTTGAGAAACACTTGCTCCATCTCCTGGGGGTTGGCGTGAATGTTTGGCACGCTACCCTCAAGATCTTCGTGAATTGCAATGCCGGTCTGGCTCGCACGTTGTTCGATGAGTGCTAACGCTTGGCGTATCGGATGCCTGATATCCATCGCCATTCGTGCCGCCCCGGAAGGCCGACAATACGAGAGTAGCCCCTGGGCAATACGTGCCACACGATCGGAAAGATCGGTGATCTTTTCGATCTCCGTAGCGGTATCGTCCGACATCTCCGAACGATGATCCGCCAGAAGCAGCCGGGTCTTGGCGCTGATGATCGCGATCGGGTTATTCACTTCGTGCGCGACCTGCCCGGCCAGCTCGCCGATGGCGGCGAGTTGCTCAGCCCGGATCATCTGCGCCTGGGTTCGCTTCTGCTCGGTGATATCTTGAGCCAATTCAACGACCTGAGCGACCTTGCCTTGGGAATCATGAAGCGGAGCGGTTGTCATTTGAAACCATCGCCGCATTGCAGCGCTGTTCTTTAGGCCGTGGGAGTTCTCTTCTCGCAACTCAAGAACAAGCTCCGTTATCCTCACCTGCGCATCCCGGAACGTTTGCTGGGCGGCTGACCCTTCTCCGTCCAACTGTTCGACAATCGCGGCTCCGGGTGATTCGGGACCGAACCACTCGTTCCATCGCGAGTTAGACCAGCATGATCGCGGATCCCGGTCAACGACGCGAAGCGCCGCCCCGGTTGTCTCCAATGATCGCTCCAATAACCGCCGTTCAGCGAGTGCTCGATCAGCCATCACCTGAAGTTGGCGTTCGTGCTGGCGCAGCCGATCGGCCAGCGTCGTAACAAAGTATGCGGTCAAGAGGAGGATCGCCGAATGCAGGCCCATTCGTGTGGCGACGTAAAGGGGCTTGTGGGCCGCATGCTCCAACTCACCTTGATCCTCTATATGTGGGAAGATCTCCAGTGTGTAGTGCTCCAGCACGTGCGTTGACTCCGCGAGCGCCAGCGCCCCGAAGAGCACGCTCGCTGCGATCGCCACCGCGAAGCACCGAAGCCGGCTCAGGACGATACCGGCGATGATGACATGAAACAGCATCACAAGCGACAGCGGGTTTTCAATGCCGCCGGAGAAATGCAGCAGCACCGTAAGCAGCACAAGGTCGCCGTAGATCTGGACCTGTAACAGAGCAACACCCGCTCGGCCGGAGCGCAGCGACATTGTGCATGCAACATTGAAGCCGGCGAGCACCACGACGGTCGAGAGTAACGGCCACCACACACTCTCTGGCAGAAGGTGCGCGATTCGCACGGTGATGGAGATCAGCATCACAGCGACGACGACCGCGATCCAGCGCATCACGATCAGCCAGCGCGCGTGGTTGGCTAACCGTTCCTGCTCGGTGAGGCGAGTTCCGCGCACCAGTTCTTCCTCTGATGGCGTTTCGGCCAGCAGCGGCGGTGACGCCCGGACAATTCGCCACCCCACCAGCCCCGCCGCCACCACCGATGCCACGATGCCCCTGGCGATGTGCAGGCCGTGAAGCAGTTGCATATCAGCATCGCCCAGCCAGGTTCGCTCAACGACTTCGTAAACCGCGAAGATGAGCACCACGGCACTGAACGCCAGCACCAACGCGCGCACCAAAGGCTGGCGAGATTCACCTCGCTTCGCAGCACTTCTTGTTCGTTCAGCGTCGTTCATAGAACTGAGCACTTGACGAGTCGCGTTCGGCGGGCTCCTTCTCTAGACTAGAGGTGGACCGTCATTAATTCCACCGCGACCTTCCAGCCCGCCCCGGACGTTCGCCAAGACCTGTGGGTGGCGAAAACCTCATCCGGTCGTTTATTGGGTGTTGGATGATCGTGTGCGACACTTGTTCGTGGCGGCTACCTAGTGCCGTTTCCAGCAAGAGAGTTTCGCGCGGCGCCGGCTCCGTCGCAAGTGGTACGATCGTGTAAGTTTAGGTAGAAAAGGCTCCACTCACAGAAACGCGAAGTGGAGCCCACAAATGGACAAGGTCGTGGCACGGAGGCTGCGACCGCACGAAGGCAGGAAGCTGCAGCAACTGAAACGGCAACTGTCCAACGCGGTCAACAGCCGGCGAGCGAGGGTCATTCTGCTCTCCCGAGGTGGACTTTGCAACCAGAAGGTCGCCCAAGGGGTTGGTCTCAGCCCCCAGTGGGTCAGGCGGATCATCCACCGCTTCAACGACACTGGGATCGACGGCATCACGTGGTATCCGTACTTCTGCTCCTGCGGCGAGCCGCGCCGGTTCACGCCAGACGTCGTCGAACGGATCGGCGAAGTCGCGCTCTCGCCGCCGCCGCCGCTCATCGGCATGAGCGTCTGGTCACTGGCGAAGCTGCGTGACTATCTCGTTGAGCAGGGCATCGTCGCGTCGATCTCGTTGGAGTGGCTCCGCCAGATCCTGCGGGGGTGCGGCATCCGGTGGCGGCACACGAAGACCTGGATGGACTCGAACGATCCCGAGTTCTGGCCAAAGTATCGGCGAATCCGCCAACTCTACGACCGCCCGCCGCCGAGGGGCATCCGGCTTTGTCTGGATGAGTTCGGGCCGCTCAATCTGCTTCCGCGGCACGGGAAGCATTATGCCCGGACCCGACACGTTGATCGGTTGCGCGCAACATACCGACGCACGGGGGGCGTTCGTCACTTCATGGGCCTCTACGACCTCGATCGGGACACGCTGACCGGCTACTTCGTCGAGAAGAAGAACCGCCGCACCTTCCTATCGTTCCTTCGGTGGGTGCGGCGGCGGTATCGGAATCGTGGCACGCTTCACCTCGTCCTCGACAACGCCACCTTCCACGCCTGTCCCGAGATTCTCGCCTACGCTTGCGCCAACGGCATCCGCTTCTACTGGACGCCAACGAACGCATCATGGATCAACCGAATCGAGTGCCACTTCACCGCCTTGCGGAAGTTCACACTCGACAACACCGACTACGGGAGCCACGATGAGATGCAGACCTTGATCTTCGACTACCTGGCATGGCGGAACCGACGCCGCCAAATCAGCGTGCGGGGCTGGACCACCTACCGTCGGAGGCGGGCAGCATGAGTCGCATCATGGGCGCGAAACCCTCTGACTGGAAATGGCACTAGTAGAGCGAGCTCATCTCGAATCCGTGGGACGTCCCACGTCGGGTTGTCACGAGAAATTTGTCGGATGAGCTCTCTGATCTCCCGTGAGATACTCGGTCTTCCGGCCTTGCTTGGTCTCGACTTCCATCGCCAGTAGAGCTTGAAGCCCTGCTAATGCCATTTGACAACCATGTCGGGCTGAACAATCAGCAGGCTGGATCGCCAGTTCTTCCAGAGTCGGGACAACCACACCCGGAAGATACGATCACGTGTTGTGAAGCGAGGTCGTTTGATTGATCGCTGGAGAACGATCAGCTGGTGGCGAAGCGCGAGGTTCTCGGCCACAATCTCAGTATGAGAACGGAAGAACAGTCTGACGAGGCTGATAAGCCGCTTGGTCATCTGGGCAGACTAGGAGCACTGATCGCGCCGTCGACTAAACGGAAGTCTTTGTACAATCAGCAGTACGGAGTTTTCGCCAGG
>JADFGE010000152.1 GCA_022567855.1 Planctomycetota bacterium
GGCTCCGATGCAGTCGGCCGGCGAATCGATCAGGTCATGGGCGAGATGCAGGCCGAGGGTTGGCGCCCGCGTGGTGATGACGAGTTCGATCGCTAAGCGGGAGGAACGGAACCACAGATGCGCACAGATGGACTCGGAGGGAGCAGACCCGTTTAGCGGGTGACGCACAGCGTCCCTGGGCGCGTCCGTTGTCAGTGATTCGTTCTTCGTTGTTCGACCCCAGCGAGCTGGGTTGAGTCTGCCCCCGTTTCACGCCGCGTGGGCGCGGCGGCTACACGGGGAATTGGACGACGGGACCGGGTTATGTTTGCGGCTTCTCGGGCGCCCAATGATCGCGAATGACTTTGCGCATGGTGGGGGTGCTCTTGAGGAAGCTGCTGCGACGGAAATCTCCGGGAAACCACTTCCAGAGAAACGCGCCGACGATGGCGTCACTTTCATCAATGGACTTCAGGGCCGCGATCAGACATCGCCGCTGAATCTCCTCAGCATCCTCACCGCCTTGTCTGGACTCCCACGGCCGTAGCGCCGCTTGGGCCGAGCGGTTATACCCCAGTTCCGCGAGCAGGATCTTGCGATCGTGCTTGGCGCTGTAGCGCTCCAGACGCTGAATCAATTTGGACCAGGACGTGTCGAGTTCCTGCTGCGTCGGCAACCCGGGATGATCGACGAGCGGGAAATACGATTGAAGAGCGATGAGGTCCAGCGCATCCCAGAACGGCACCTGCTCGAACCGGTCCCAATTCGCTGAGTACGTCAACGGCCCCCGGAATTCTTTTCTAACGGCCGCGATAATCTGACGCCAGTTCTTCTCGTAATGGATCGTCCCACCTAACTCGGTTCCAACGACAAAGGCATCAGCGTCAACGGAAATCTCCGCAACCATGGTGATCCATCGCTGGTAGGTTTCGAAGAACCGCTGCCACTGCTGCTCAGTGTCGAACTTGATCTCGCCCCGCCAGGAAAACGAACTGCCCCAATGGGCGATGTGGGGCTTGATCATGATCTTCAGCCCGAGTCGATGGGCCTCGAAGATGGGGCGCGTCAGCCAAGTCGGGTCCTGATACATCCGATTCCTGCGCGCGCCGCCGACCGTGCCGT
Source organism: Planctomycetota bacterium (assembly GCA_022567855.1). Taxonomy (GTDB): domain Bacteria; phylum Planctomycetota; class Phycisphaerae; order Phycisphaerales; family SM1A02; genus JADFNO01. The sequence continues at coordinate 1,102 of JADFGE010000152.1, forward strand.
CGGCGCGTATGCCCGCATACGGGTGGATCGTCACCCAGTTCACCCCCATGGACTTCAGCTCGGCCATCGTGGCCACCATCTCATCGGACCCCCAGATGCGCCCCGAACCGGGACAGGAGATGGTCATGCCGTGCACGATGGCGTGGGGATCGCGCGAGCCTGGGGCCGGCGTTGGATCGGGCGGCACCGGGCGCGCCAATCCGATGCTCAGGAGAACGAAACTCATCAACAACAGGCGTGGCATAACACTCCCAGTCATTCGCGGACTCACAAGCATAGCCCGGAGAATGCACCACTGAGACACAGAGAGCACAGAGAAGAAGCGATATTCGAGGTTGACTGGACGTGGGCCCTGGCAACCTGTGCGCAGCTTGTGCTGAGACATCCCCATCTCATTTACTCCTTACTTCCTCTGTGCCAAGCCTCTGTGGCCTCTGTGCCTCTGTGGTGATGACTAATCCGGGAGGCGGTTTGGACTATTCGCTGCCGAGAATGGCGCTGATGCGGTCCGCCACGGCCTCGTCAAGCTCAACCTCACCGGCCTTGGCGTTGTCTACGATCTGCTGGGGTCGGCTGGCGCCGATGATACAGCTCGTCAGCTCGGGACGACGAAGGCACCACGCCAAGGCGAGCGTGGCCATCGGCACCGCCAGTCCACGGGCGACCTCGGCCAGCTTGCTCAGTTTCGCCAGGTTCTCTTGCGAAAGGCGTGGGCGGATGAATTCGCCGGCCTGTTCGTCCGCAGCTCGGCTATCCGGCGGGATGCCGTCGTTGTATTTACCTGACAAGACGCCCTCGGCCAGGGGTGAGAAGTTCACGATGCCCAGACCGAGCCGACGGCAGGTTGGAAAGACCTCCGCCTCCCAGTGCCGTTCGAGCATGTTGTATAGCGGCTGGTTGCTCGCGGGGCGATGCCAGCCATGATCGTCACAGATTTGGACGGCCTCGGCGATCTGGGAGGCGTTCCACTCACTGACACCCCAGTACAGGACCTTGCCCTGGTTGATCAGATCGTTCATCGCCCGACACGTTTCGATCAACGGGGCGTTCTCGTCATAGCGGTGGCATTGATACAAATCGATGTAATCCGTATCGAGGCGCTTCAGCGACGCGTGGCATTGCGCGAAGAGGTGCTTGCGGGCCAAGCCGCGATCATTAGCCCCGGGGAAGGGCCAATCCCGTTCAAAGCCCCAGTACACCTTCGTGGCCAACACATAGGTTTCGCGGCGAAATGGGGCCAGCGCCTTTCCGACCAGGACCTCCGTCTCGCCCCGCCCGTAGACGTTGGCGGTATCGAAGAAATTGATACCGTTCTCGTAGGCGGTGCGATGTAAGCGATCGGCGTGCTCCTGGCCCTGTCGGTTCAGCGTGAGCCAGGATCCAAAGCCGATCTCAGAGAGCTTGACGCCCCACATGCCGAGGCGGCGATAGTTCATGGGAATCTCGACTCCAAATGATGACTCGTCGATGCGACGCTCGGATCATACTGTATGGCCAAGGGACCTTGTGTATTGTGCATGACCGTGATTGATGACACACCACCGGACGAGGCCGACCCGCAGCGACTCACGCCCGCGCTGCTGCGGTGGGCGTACCGGCAAGGATGGTTCCCGATGGCCAACCCCGAGGCGGGCGCGATCGAGTGGTTCAATCCCGATCCGCGGGCGATCATCCCGCTCGACGCGTTCCACGTCCCGGCGACGTTGTCACGAGAAGTGCGCAAAGGGCGCTTCGAGATCCGCTGCGATACGGTCTTTGAGGGCGTCATGCGAGCCTGTGCAGCGCCGCGAGCGCCGGACGATCTGACCTGGATCGATGGCGCCATGATCGAGGCCTATGTACGCCTGCACGAGCAGGGTTCGGCTCATTGCCTCGAAGCGTGGCTCGGCGACCAACTCGTCGGCGGGCTGTATGGCGTACACGTGGGCGGCGCCTTCTTCGGGGAGTCGATGTTCAGCCGGCCCGATCTCGGCGGCACGAACGCCTCGAAGGTGTGTCTCGTGCATCTCGTCGGCTGGATGCGTCATCGCGGGTTTACCCTGCTGGACACGCAGTTTGGGACCGAGCACTTAGAACAGTTCGGCTGTGTTGAGATCGATCGCAGGCAATATCTTGTCCGGCTCGCCGACGCCGTGCAGCGCGACGTCGCCTGGGGTGATTTTCGGGTTCGGCCGGACGAGACCGACTCGGCGACCGCTTCAGCGTGAAAGCGAACGTCCCCGGCAGTACTATCCGTCGGTCCATAGCACCGGCCGTGTAGAGTCACGCGAGTCCGTGTCTGTTTTATAGATCGAGCTGCGCAGAGTTCACGATAATGGAATGCGGCATCATCGGGCTTCCGGGGTGTGGAAAAACCGCGCTGTTCTGCGCCTTGACCGGCAGTGCTGCGAGCGCGCTGCCCGGCGGCGGTGTCAAACCTCACGTCGGCGTGGCTCAAATCCCCGATCCACGCCTGGACATCGTCGCCAAATACCTCAGCACGCGCAAGATCGTGCCCGCGACCATCCAGTTCGTGGATTTGCCCGGCGTTCCCGCCGACGCCGGCGCAGCAAGGGCCAACGCATTTCTCTCCCACGTGCGACAGGTGGACGCAATCTGTCACGTCGTCGATTGCTTTAGCGAGGCGACGTCCGCGGCGACTGTCGACAAGGACCTCGAGTCGCTTCAGATCGAGCTGATCCTCGCTGATCTTCAGGTGGCTGAGTCGTCGCTTCACAAGACCGAGCGACCCATCCGAGCCGGGGACAAGGAGGCCAAGGCGCGGGCGGACCTGTTGCTCAAGGTTCTCGAGCCGCTGAACGACGGCCGACCGATCCCGCCGCTGGCCCAGTGGCCGGGGCCCGAAAAGAACATGCTCAAGAACTACGGGATGATCACCGCCAAGCCGATTCTTTATGTCGCCAATGTCGCCGAGAACGACCTGGACGGATCGAGTGAGGCGGCCAAGGCTCTGGTGCAGCACGCTCAGTCCAGGGGCGCGGCCGCGGTGGTGATCTGCGCTGCCCTTGAGGCGGAGCTGGCCGAACTCGACGAGCCTGATCGGGCCGAGATGCTGGGGTCGCTGGGCCTGACTGAACCGGCGATCGGTCCGCTGGCCCGGGCGGTGAACGAGGTGCTCGGGCTCGCGTCGTTCTATACGGCCAACGACAAGGAGATCCGGGCCTGGACGATCCCAGCCGGGGTCACCGCCCCTGAAGCCGCCGGCGTCGTCCACTCGGACATGCAGCGCGGCTTTATCCGGGCCGAGTGCTTCGCCGTTGACGATCTGGAGCGGCACCACGACGAAAAGGCAATCAGAGCCGCGGGGAAGCTCCGAAGCGAGGGCAAGCACTACCACGTTCAGGACGGCGAAGTGATCCACTTTCTCTTCAATGTCTAGTGCCGCTTCCAGTCAGTGACTTTCGCGCTGGCGACCCCGATGGAATCGGGGCTGGCTGGAAGCGGCACAGAGCAGGAGAGCAGGTGAACAGGAGAGCAGGAGAACCCCAGAGGGGAATCGGAGGCAGATCCGCTTCGGCTGCTCGCATGCTGCTCTCCTGCGGTCTCCTGCTCATCTATTCTCCTGTTCCGATCCGCGCGAAACTCTCTCACTGGAAACGGCACTAGCGCAGATTTCACTCGTCCGTACGATGGAGGGTGCCACCGACAGCGACCGAAGGGAGTCGTCGGTGCCTAAGGTCAAGGGACTCTCCGACACGCATCCCGGCGCGCCGGGACTCCGCTCGCTGTGCGTGGCACCCTCAGATCGTTCACTCAAGTGAAACCTCCTTTAGCCGGCAGCGCCGCGCCGGACTCGACATCAACAGGCCGAGGTCCAAACAGCCGAGGCACGCCCCCAAGCCCCTTACAAAGCGCGCCAACCCACTGAGCCGATAGAACCAACACCCGCGACCACGAGGCCCCAGCCTCACCCGTGACATGAAGCGACGCAAACTCATTGCCAGCATGTTTCATCGCCGACTCGTGCTGTTGTTCGCGATGGCGGGGGGGGTGATGATGCTGCTGGGCGGGCAGCTCGTGAGGCTCGCCGTCGTGGAGGGATCGCAACGTCTGGCCGAAGCTGAAAAACGGCTCGACCTCACCACCTACCTTCCCACGGTCCGTGGGCGCATCCTCGACCGGCGTGGAAACCGCCTGGCGCTGGATCGGCCAAGCTATGACGTGGCGGTCCACTACTCGGTGATCACCGGCGCCTGGGCCCTGGAGCAAGCCAAGGACCGAGCCGAAACCGAGCCCGACCGGGACTGGGACGCGATGAGCCCTGAGCAGCGCGTCGGTGCGGTCCTGACGCACCTGCCGCAGTACGAGCAGGAAATTGAAGATGTCTGGCAGGCCATTTGCGCCGTGGGGAAAATTGACCGGACCCAACTGAACGAGCGGCTCGACCGCATCAAGCGCGAAGTGCAATTGATGGCGGCCGACCATTGGGACAACCTGCGAAGCGCTCGACTCCGGGAGTTGATCAAGTTCGGCAGAGCGCCGACCGGGAAAGTGAATGTTCGGCCAGAGCGGATTCTCGAACAGACTCACTCGCACGTCCTCCTGCCGCACGTGAGCGACGATGTCGCGTTTGTTTTCCGGCGCATCGCGACCCAACGGCCTGGGATGATCTCAGTCCAAAGCTCACACCGCCGCGATTATCCCTGGCTGACTCAGGAAGTTCTGCTCGACCGCTCAACCCTCCCCACGCCTCTGCGATCCGATCAGCCGATCAAAATCAAAGTGGTCGGCGTCGCCGATCACATCCTCGGCGCGGTGCGCGATGAAGTCTGGGCGGCGGACCTGAAGCGTCGCCCGTTCGTCGATCCCACCACCAGCGAAATTGATCTCGGCGGATATCGCCTGACGTCAGAGGTCATCGGCTCCCGCGGCATGGAACGCGTCTTTGAGAATCACCTGCGCGGAACTCGCGGCGTGATCCGCAAGCGAAAGGACACGGGCGAGGAAATCCGCCAAGACCATGAGCCCGGCGCGGACCTGGTGCTGACGCTCGACGTCGTTCTGCAAGCACAGATCCAGGCCATCATGTCGCCGCAGTTCGGCTTGTGCGTCGTTCAACCGTGGCAGGAGAACAGCACGCTCCCCGTCGGTACGCCGCTCAACAGCGCGGCCGTCGTGATCGAGGTCGAGACGGGCGAGATTCTTGCGATGGTTTCCATGCCCACCAGAACCATGGCCGACGAGATGGACAAGGTCCGGCGCGCTCGAAACGGCCCGTTCGTGAACAGGCCGGTCCAAGCCGTGTATCCGCCGGGGTCGATCATCAAGCCGTTCGTGCTGGCCGCCGCGGTCACGGAAGATGTGTACGACCTGTACGAACCGATTCCTTGCACCGGTCACTTCTACCCGGAATTCAAGAACTTCGCCCGCTGCTGGATTTACCGTGATCCGAGCTTCATCACCCACGGCGCGTTGGTCGCCGACGAGGCGCTCGCGCGATCGTGCAACATCTTCTTCTACACGATGGCGAACCGGTTGGGCATCGACCGCCTGCTCGACTGGTACCGCCGGTTCGGCCTGGGGCGTCGGATTGACGTTGGACTGGCGTACACGAGCGACGGGAAGATTCGAGGCGAAGCGCGGGGAATGTTGCCCGGGCCGAAGCGCCTCGCCAGCCTCGCCGAAGCAGGTGAAACGCGATCCGCCGCCATCTTCATGGGCATCGGGCAGGGGCCGATCGCCTGGACGCCGGTGCAGGCCGCCAACGCGTACGCCACGCTGGCCCGCGGCGGCGCGATCCGCGACGCAACGTTGCTGCGCGATGAGGGGCAGCGGTCGGCGAGTCGTCGCTCCGAGCTGGACGACCTGCAGCTTGACCAACGCCTGGTCGAAACGATTATGGACGGGCTGCGCCAATCCGTTCAGGAACGCCACGGCACCGGGTATCGAATTCGCGCACTCAATGAACCGATCATCAACGCCCAGGGTGTCACGGTGTGGGCGAAAACCGGCACGGCCCAGGCTTCGCCTTGGCGCGCCGTTGACACCAATGGCGATGGCAAAGTGAACTCATTTGACGAGCCC
>JADFGE010000153.1 GCA_022567855.1 Planctomycetota bacterium
TCAACCCCGTCGTTATCACAGTCGGCGGAATTCGCCGCGGACCGGGACCACCATTACCTCCCCCATTTCCCCCATTTCCGCCATTTCCTGGTGGAACGTCACATGCGCCGATCGTATCTCCATGATTTCGAATGTGCGGTCCGACGGCTGGTGCACCAATTGTGATCGTATGTGCGTTTGCGGGATTGCCGGGTGGGATATGGCAGATCGTGACCCTTTCTTGACCGCCGCCCTGACCGCCACCGTGACCGCCGCTCGAGCTTTCGTCCGAACCGTCCTGCCCGGAACCACCGGAACCCCCGGAATTGGAACCCCCGGAATTGGAACCACCGGAATTGGAACCGCCGGAACTGGAACCGCCGGAATTGGAACCACCGCCGGCATTACCGCCAGAGTTGCCTCCAGCGTTGTCACCGGAATTACCGCCAGCGTTTCCACCGGAATTATTGCCGGAACTACCACCAGCGTTTCCACCGGAGGCTTCGACCGGGTCGTCATCGCCACCCGAATTGCCTCCAGCGTCCCCGCCCGAGTTTCCTCCAGCCGTACCGCCGGAGTTACCTCCAGCATTGCTGCCGGTGTTACCGCCGGAATTCCCGTTATTGCTGCCCGCGACATTGCCGTTGCCGTTTTGACCGGCGTTGGCTGCGAGCTCGTCCCCGCCGCCGGTGTCTTGGGATTGACTTCCTTGACCGCTCTCGCTGGAGCTCTCAGCTCCAGGAGGTTGCGACTGTACGGTTCCAACCTTGAATCGCCCGCGTGCCGTATCAACAACACCGGTACTGCGAATGGCCGAAGCGAATAGATCACCGGCTCCGAAGATGACGTTGCCTCGGCCGGCGCTGATCGACCCAGTGTTATCAATCGCAAGCGGACCGGCGCCATCGGTGTTCGTCAGATCCGTGGCGGTCGCATTACGAGTATGGAGGTCCTGCCCGTCGATTCGTATCGAAAGATGTTCGCCATGCTGTCGAATAAAAATACTGTTGCCCGCAAGCATCGTGATAAAACCATTGTCACTGACGAGTGAGCCGTGATTGGCAACGTGCTGGCCGATCAGGTGAATTACGTTACCCTGAATCAGCCCTTCGTTGATCACTGACCCAGTGAGGTCGGTAAAGGAATCCACATGGTCGATGAAATCGGAATTGGTCATAGTGCCGGCGGCGGCATAGATCCCACCAACATCCACAACCGCACCCGCACCGAAAAAGACCCCGGCCGGATTCACGATGTAGACCTGGCCGTTGGCTCGAAGGGTTCCTTGGATGCTCGTCGGGTCCGGGCCGGTGATTCGGTTCAATACGCGCGCCATGTCGTGCGGTTGAAGGAACTGAACAACCTCATTAGGCAGGATATCGAAGCTGGAGTAATTGATGATGCTGCCGTCACTGGCCTGGATGGTCAGCTGATTGCCGTTTTGTGTGAAACTGACTTCGCCGCGCACCACAGTACCATTGGGCGGACCGCCATAGGCTGCTGCATCGGTCAAGAGGACAACACCTATGGCGATGGCAATCAACACGGCTGCGGATAGACGGATAAACTGTGCATCTACGTTTTGTGTTTGCTCGGGCATCGAATCTTCTCCTTTAGGTTCCTGCTGCCTGAGCAGCCGGCCGTAAGGGAACTTAGCCCAAGACTTGGCGTACAAAAGGGAAGTCTTACAAATCGGTAAGAACGCAGCCCTACAATCCGAAGGATTGGCACAGGCGTCTACAAACGACACCGTACCTGCCGAGGCAAGGCAGGATTCTGCTGCCGGATCTCCGATATGTCCTATAAGAGGTTCTTCGTCCCGCCTAGAACAGCAGACTGACAACGACGTGGAGGCGGTTTGACCCTGAATTCACATCCCTGCTGTCGATACTCTGCAAGGCAAAACCCCAATCCAAACGCAGGCGAACGTTGCGCCGGTATATAAAGTCGAGACCGATCCCGGCGCCCACCAGCGTCTCGTCACTCTCAAACGGAAGTGGATCGCTGACGAACGTTCGGCCCACATCGATAAACCCCTTGAGGATCAAGTCCCAATCGGGATGGCCGTAGACATACTGTGGAGCTGCTCGAAACGCCTTACCAAACATCTGTCGCGGTTCAGACTCGATCTCAAACGCTCGCGGAACGTGATAGCGATACTCAAGACTACCGATGACCGCTGTATCTGCGGCGACAATAGACTCCGGATACCCACGAACCGTGTACAATCCGCCTACCGGCTGCTCGAGATTGGGAATCAAGCGATTATCGAACGCATATTGACCCTTAATCGAGACGGCGATCTCGTGCGCCAGTGTTGAACTCTCCGGCGTCGTCGGATCCTGCCACGCATCACGATCAAGTAGCGGTTCCAGGTAAAATGAATGGGTCAATCCCCACTGCAAGACCGCCCAGTCGTCATCGGGCAACGTACGCCCTAGCCTTGTAAGTTGGGCGGATTGAACGTTGGTAATACCCCCGACTTGCCATTCCAGACCTACGGAACCGGTCAGGGAACTCGTTTCGGTCGTTCGCTCAAGGCGCAGACCGACCTTTGGAAGAAGAAAAGTTTCCTGACCTTCACCGACGAGTGGGTTCGCAACCTCAGCGGACAGAAAACGCACACCACCGAATAAGTCAACGAACAGTTCCCGGTCTTGATAGATGTTGGCGATTAACTCGCCCCCGAGCTCCCACGTCTCCCCGGTGAAGTCATCATCGAAAAAGCCTACATCCGTCGCCGTAAATTCGCTCCATAGGCTGTACACTCGCCAACGCAGACGATCATTATTCGTGAATGGTGCTTCATAAGAAGCTACGACGGCATTGGTATCTTTGAATCCAGCTGTGATATAGGAGAACTCCAACACATCATCGTTGTTGGTCAACTGCGTATGAACGAAGCCGAACTGTTCGCGCCATCGCTCAGTTGCTTTCGTGCCGGTGTTGGACACCTGAGCGTACAAAAAGAAGGGGTTGTTCTCAGTAATCAGGTAATCCAACGTTACGCCTCCAGGCGCCTGCGCTGCTGCAATGGATGCGTCAACACGTCGTCCGGGATGGCGGCTTAGATAAAACAGATAACGATCAAGCTCGCCTTTACGAAGCAGGTTTTGAACCTCTTCATCAGCTTCAGCCGCGGGTTGGATCGGTGATCGCTCACGAATTCGAGCGTGCAATGGATTATTGATGCGTTCCCGGGCTTCGATGCGATGGCCGGACGCCAATGTTCGGAGTTCCGTCACGATACCTGTTGTAATCAGCACACGAAGCGATGTTTGGCCGTCTGGTCGGAGGTCTCTTCCGGATTCGTCGATTTCAAACGGATCCGGCGCAACATATACGCCCAGGATTTCTTGTTGCGAAAAGTAGTCGCGTATCGTCTCGAGAATCGTTTGAATAGCGCTGGCGTAGTACGGCGTGCTTGGTCGTTGAGCCAGATCCGCCAAACGAAAAGTTACCGAAGGCGCTCCCTCACGGGGTGCGACGAAACCGCCAGCGGTTTGTCCCAACTCGACTTCGATAGCCATCACCGCATCCAGTGATGGATGCTGTGGATTCTGTGTGACGTAATGGAGAACGATCGGACCGACGAGGTAAGACGGACCATCATCCGCGATCGGCCCTGGTTGATCTTGCCCGGTCTCGGCGGAAGTGTCTGTTTGCCCAATTCCTGCATTCGTACAGAACAGCGCTGCAAGGAACGTTATCGGCAATCGATGTGCCCATTTAGTTGTCATATTAGGACTCGCGAATGGTTCAATTTGGCGAGCAGCTGGTACTGCCATCAATGATTTACCGGACGAGTTCATTTTCGGCTGATCGGAAGCGTGGACTTGTTAGGAAATGCGGAAATTGCCTCAGCGAAGGCAAACACCCTGGTTAATACCCGATAACCACCTAACAGATACCGAATCGCAATTTTCTGGATTCGCAAGCCGCTCATTGCAATGCGGTGGTGTTTTTTGGCTTCAGTAGAACATTTACTGTGTCGATCCGTGAATGGAATCTCGAGCAGCCCAAAGAACCTGTTACTAAGGGAAACCACGAATGAAACGCAATGAACTGGTGCTTGCGATGCCGGTATTGACGGCGGCCCTGTTAATCACAGGATGCAGCACTACACAGGGTGCGGGCATAATCGACGACACGGTTGCTTTGGCGATCCTTGGCCCTGATGAATCGCGCGATCAAACGCAACGATCCGAGTTCCACCTCGGCGCGGGTGATGCCCTTGGCCGCGACATTTTCTTCAACTACGTTGCCTTCGTGCGCGCCAACCCAAGTTGGCGCCCCCACTACGCCACCGTCGAAACAGACTCAGATCGGCCGTGGGACTGATGACACGGTGACCAACGGCCCCTCCGAGCATCGGTGAGAAGGGGGCTCCAACCGTCACCTGAGCGATGTGGTGGGTCGTGGCGATGTAATAGGAAATACTGAGCGGGTTCTCACCGACCAGCCGGACAACGCCGCGGCGCTCAATAATCTTGCCTTCGTGATTGCGCAGTCCCCGGCTCGCTCGTCCGAAGCGTTGCCATACGTCAAGCGCGCGGTTGCGCTATAGTCCCAACAGCCCGACATTCTGGATACCTATGCGACGGTCCTTCACGGGCTGGGGCGGTTGGATGAAGCGCACGAATCGCTGACCCGAGCCTTGGCGCTTCGCCCCGCGGATGTCGCCATCCGCTTGAACCTCGTCGAACCGATCCTGGCCCAGGGGCGACTCGACGACGCCTGGCGAATGTTGCAGCGAATCGAGCGTACGCTCAGTCGTCGGCCGCAGGGCGATCCGCGGCACGTACGACGGGCTGAGGCCCTGCGCCGTCAGCTCAACGCCGCCCAGGCCGCCGCCGTCGTTTCTGACCCGCAATGACGCGGTGACGCGCGCCGCCGTTCCCCTACGAAGTGATATTGCGTATCATGACGAGAGAGCTTTCAATGTCAGTTTGCCAACCGCCATCAACCGACCCTCCGCCGCGATCCGCTCGGAGTGATCGACCATGAAGGGCGTGATTCTGGCTGGTGGGCTCGGCACGCGCTTGCACCCCTTGACGGGCGTGACTAACAAGCACCTGCTGCCGATCTACGATCGGCCGATGATCTACTACCCCATCCAGTGCCTCATCAACGCCGGGCTGCGCGAGATCATCATCGTCACCGGCGGCGAACATGCGGGCGACTTCCTCAAGCTGTTGGGTAACGGCAAAAAGCTCGGCATCCGCGAGCTGCACTACACCTATCAGGAAGGTGAAGGCGGGATCGCCGACGCGTTGGGGTTGGCGGAGGACTTCGCCGAGGGCGACAAGATCTGCGTCGTACTTGGCGACAACATCATCGAGAAAAATATCCGTCAGCCGGTGGGCGAGTTCTTCACCCAGCCCAGCGGGGCGAGAATCCTGCTGAAGGAAGTTTCCGATCCGCAGCGCTTCGGCGTGCCGCGCATCGAGGACGGGCGCATCGTCGAAGTATTGGAGAAGCCGGCGGATCCTCCCAGTCGCTATGCAGTCACCGGCATCTACATGTACGACAACGACGTCTTTGATATTACTCGCACATTAAAACCCAGCAATCGCGGTGAACTGGAAATTACAGATGTCAATAATGAGTACATAAGGCGAGGCGATCTGACTTACAGCATATTAAATGGCTGGTGGACCGATGCTGGCACATTTGAAAGTCTTTATCGTGCCAATTGTCTCGTTGCAGAAGGTGGTGCCAATCATGTCGATGATGATGCCAAAACCAACGCGCCACTTTTGAGTAATTAATAGGTATATACGCGCAGACATGAATCAAGATGAGCGAAGAATTCTGGTAACAGGCGGAGCTGGGTTCATCGGATCTAATTTTGTGAACTTTGTAATGTCGCAACGCCCAAATTGGCGGATTGTTAATCTTGATGCACTGACTTACGCAGGGAATTTAGAAAACTTAAAAGAGATAGCAGATAATCCACACTATGAGTTTGTGCATGGCGATATTCGTGATCGACAAGCAGTAGTTAAAGCCATGACAGGTTGTGATAGTGTTGTACACTTTGCAGCCGAATCGCACGTTGATCGATCAATTGCCGATGCCAGTCCTTTTGTATCTACCAATGTGCTTGGAACGCAGGTGATGCTCGATGCTTGTCGTGAGGTGGGATCTATCGAGCGCTTTGTGCATATTGGAACTGATGAAGTATATGGCGAATTGCCGTTAGATCGGCCTGATTTGTTATTTCTGAACGGGACTCTAGTAAGTCGCCTGCCGGGAATGCAGCATTCTCGGGTGCGGCGCGGCTCTGTAGCCGAGGATCAGGTTAACTAATTGACGTTGGTGCAATATCTTGGATGAAGGGAGAAATGATTCACTACGACACGGCCACGGACAATTGCACGTTAAACAGAACCAGTCTTGCCTATGTCAACTCTCGGAACTAGATTAGGGTGGAAATACGATTGGATCAGAAAGGTCACCAGATCCCTTGGCGTTACGGACCAAGGGGATAATGATTGTGCATACCTTTGGACTCCCCTCGGGGTCACCAAGAACTCGCAAATGCCTAATGAGGCAAGCAGCCCTGTTGGATTCGTTTCCAGCAGGGCTGGTCCATTTTCCGGAATACGTATTTCCTCTATGGCGCCTTTCAGCAAGGCCTTCTGTTTCTCTTTTTCTCCGGACTCCAGGCACTCTCTCAGCTTGCTCAAGGCCTCCCGCACCTCGTGGGTCTTCATCTCCGGCACCCTGCGTATCTGAGTCATAGATTCTTGCTGTCTCGCCAGGGTCGCTCTTGCCTCCTCAGAGGCCTTCAGTTCGGCGACGAGGGATTCAAGGGGGCCACCCTCCTTGATTGCTCGTGTCAAGTTTTCCATCTCCCGATCGATACGTCGCATCTTGTTCTCAATTGCCATAGATTCGCCTGGGTCCTGAAGCGCCTCCAGGTGTCTGTTGGCCGAAATCCGAAGATGCTCTACGTTGTCAGTTGTAAGTAGGGTGCTGGAGAACAGCTCCATGACTGCATTTTCGAGCATTTTCTTTTCCATCGTCCGTCCGTTGGTACAGACGGCGTTACCGCGCTTGGAGTGGTAGCCGCAGCGATAATACTGTCGGAGCTGTTTTTTGCTCTTGATCGTGTTTATGTGG
>JADFGE010000154.1 GCA_022567855.1 Planctomycetota bacterium
AGGCGCAACTCTGCGCTGAGGGACGCCGCGCCATCTATAAGTACTGCGAGGCCCGGCCGGGCGTGCGACACAGTAAGTGTGGCAAGTTGATAGTGGCGAACGGGACGGGTGAGGTAGGGCGACTTGAGGAGTTCTTCCTGAAGGCGACCGAGAATGGAGTCGAGAACCTACGCATGTTGGGAGCGCCCGAGGTTCGGAGGATGGAGCCCAATGTTGAGGCTGAGGCTGCGCTCTACTCTCCGGAAAGTGGCATCGTATCAGTCGCTGATCTGGTGAGGGAGTTTCTCCGGGAAGTGGGGCGTTCACGACTGGAACTGGGCAAGGAGGTCCGGAGGGTGCGAAGGGAAGCGACCGGGTTGTACGTAGAATTCGGGGAAAGCGAGGTGATTCGATGTGACTACTTAATCAACTGCGCCGGTCTTGCGGCTCAACAGGTCGCGCTGAGCATAGACGACTTTCCGACAGATCAGGTACCGCATCTCTATCCGGCGAAGGGCAACTATTGCTGGCTACCCGGGCCCTCGCCGTTTAAGCATCTCGTCTACCCAGTACCAAGTGACGACGGCGGGCTGGGCGTGCACACGACGCTGACGTTGGATGATCGTGAAATCCTCCTCGGCCCCGATGTGGAGTGGCCCCAAGACCTAGGGGCAGCGGATCTTCGCGACTACGGGAGCGCTGCGTATGAGGTGCCGGAAGCCATTAGGACGAAATTCCTGAAGCTGGTGGCCAGGTATTACCCCGGGATCAAGACGAGGGGCGAGGAGTTGAGAACGAAGTGGGCGGCGTTTCGCCCGAGGTTATACGGTGAGGATGCGGCAGACAGATGGGCGGATTTCATAGTATCGACTGAGGACGATCATGGTGTACCCGGGGTGGTCAATCTGTTTGGGTTTGAGTCTCCTGGCATGACCGCGTCGTTAGCGATCGCCGATCATGTCGTTGCCCGCATCGCGGTGCGGGTTGGGAAGAAGGTTTGGGGCGGGAGGGAGGGCAGTTCCCACGGATTGGTACCCACGGATTGGAATCCACAGCTTGGTTCCCACGGATTGGTATCCGGGGGCGTCACTTGGCGGTGAGGGCTTTTTTTACTTCTTCGAGCAGTTGGGTTGCTTTGAAGGGCTTGAAGAGGAATGAGTGCAAGCCTTGCTGCGATGCGCGGACGATCGAATGGTGCGGGTCGTAGCCGAAGCCGGTCATGAGGATGATCGGCGTGTCGGGCGACAGCTCCTTGGAGGCGAGGAACACCTCGTAGCCGCTGTGATCGGGCATCTTGATGTCGGAGATCACGAGATCAAAATCAGCATGATTGCCGTTGGCCGCTTTGAGCGTGTCGAGGGTTTCTAAGCCGGTCGCGCAAGATGTGACGTCGCATCCCTTGTGCGTGAGCAGCTCGGTGACACTCTTGAGGATCCTGTCGTCATCGTCGGCAACGAGGACGCGCTTGCCCTTCATGGCCGGATCAGGCTCACCCCAGTGCAGCTCATGTTCAGCCCCGAGGATCGTGCGCGGACCGGCGGTGCAGCTCTCGACACGGCGGCGGATCCGCCCGGCAGCCTCGATAATCTGATCCAACTGCTTGCGAATCTTGGGGTCGGCCAGGTGCTCATCCCGTAGCGTCTCGGCGTACCCGGTGATTTCCGTCAACGGCTCGCTCAGTTCACCGAGCACGGTCTGTGACATCTGTTCGTTGGTGGTGAAGCGCTCAGCCACGAGCAGATCGAGAATGTTCATGGCCATGGCGATATAGCGGCCGAAGATCGTGGCGAATCGGCGGTCGTTCTCGTCGAACCCGTTGAGCTTCGCCGATTCGATATTGAACACGCCGATGACTTCATCGTGGAGTCGCAACGGCACGGTGAGGGAGCTGGCGGCGTTGTCGAGGCCCTCGCGATAGAGCGGGTCCTCCTTGACGTTCGGACAGAGATAGCTTTGTCCAGTGGCGGCGACGTGGCCGGTGATCCCGCTACCCTGGAGTTCGGGGTTGATCACCTCGCCGATCCGGTCGGCGGTAATGCCCACGGCCATGACCAACTCGAGCCGGCCGGTCTCTCGATCAACCAGGCGAAGCTCGAAGTTGTCGAACCCCAGCAGGTCGTGGACGTAGCGGGCGATCTTCTGCTCGAGCATATCGAGTCGTTCGGCGGCGTTGAGTTTGGTGATCTCGCTTGCTTCGAGCTTCATGAGCGCCGAGCCTGCGGCGTCGATGGCGTCGAGCTTGTCGAGCAGGTGACGGGTGCGGGTGACATCCCAGAGCACGCCGATCACCGCGTCGACTTGATCGGGATCGGACGTCCCCGACGAGGCCCGCGACGTCACCAACTCGTAATGTCGCGAGTCAGCCTCGAAGGAAAACCTGTGGTTCTGGTGTTGGTCGCCGGTGGAAGCATCGGGGGCAGCCTCATTGAACAGTGATACAGATTCACGACACATGTCGACGAACTGTCGGCGGACTTGCTGGCTGAATTGGCGAAGCTTGACGTTGGTCCATTTGAGGTTGCCATCGGCATCGACGATCCCCATCCCATCGCCGATCTCGTGCACGGCGGCGGTCGAGGCGTCCTCGGCGGATCGTTCCACAAGAGCCGACAGCGCGTCCGCGGAGCACAGCAGCATGGCGCCGGCCTCGTCCTGCACAAGCTGTTGGGCGGCGGCCTGATCCTTGGCTTCGACGATCTCGAAGATCGACCGCAGCGATTCCATCAGGTGTGGATCAAGTGGCGCGTCACCCGGCACCAAAACCAGCCGTGGACGGGAAACAGTCATCGTGCGATCGTCAGAAGACCTCCCCTCGGTCGAAACGGGTAGTCTACGACGAATCGCCGAGCCATTCCAGCGGTTGACTGTAAAGTGGCTCGTCGGCGGCTTGACAAGCGGTGATACGGGTCGAGAATCCCTTGGTACCGCCCCCGGGGGCGGACCCGCCGGCTTGGACCGCCTCGCCCCTCGTGTAGGGACGCTGGTCGATCGAAATCCTCGTTGCCTTGCCGCTTGCGCATGATTGCTGCCCGCCGCCTCACAAAGAAGTTCGGCCAAACGACGGCGGTAGATTCGGTCGATTTTGATATCCCTAAAGGTCAAGTGGTCGGTTTCCTCGGACCCAACGGGGCTGGAAAGACCACGACCATCCGGATGATCTGCGGGTATCTGCATCCCACCGCCGGTCGGGTCCAGGTGGGGGGGCTGGACGTGGCTGAGCACTCGTTAGAGGTGCGTCGGCAGATCGGATACCTGCCTGAGTCGGCCCCGAGCTACCCCGAGATGCGGGTGGGGGAATATCTGAAGTTTCGGGCCGGGCTGTTCGGACTCAGCCGGACCGAGCGTCGCCGGGCCATCGCGTTCGTCCTGAAGCGGTGCTGGCTTCAGGACGTGCGTCGCCGACCGATTCAACAGTTGTCCAAGGGCTTCCGCCAGCGGGTTGGGCTCGCCGCGGCATTGCTCCATTCCCCGCCCGTGTTGATCCTCGATGAGCCGACGGCCGGGCTCGATCCGACGCAGATTCAAGAGGTGCGGGGGTTGATCGGTGAGTTGGCGGGTGAGCACACAATCTTGTTATCGACCCACATTCTGCCGGAGGTGGAGCTGACGTGCAGTCGGATCATCATGTTGGCCCGAGGACGAATTCGCGCCGCCGGCGCCATCGACGAGCTTCGCGCCAAAGCCGCGGGCGAAGCGAGATACATCGTCGAGACGAACACCGGTTCGGCCCATAAGGCCCTGACGGGGACGGCGACCGTGGCCACGGTTCAGTCCAAGATGCTCGACGACGGTTGGCATCGCCTGACCGTGGTGGCCCGTGCGGATTCATCGGACCTTCGTGAGACGATTTCGCGCACGATTACAAGCGTCGGCGGCATCGTGCGGGAGCTGCACCGTGACACCCCGTCACTGGAGCAGTTGTTCATGCGCATGATCGGTGATGCAGACGGTTCTGCGACCCAATCGCCCGGGGGAAATGGATCGTGATGCGCATCGGCACCATCGCGGCTCGAGAGCTGCCCGCCTACCTTCTCTCACCGGCGGGGTACGTGGTCACGGCCCTGTTTCTGTTGATCACCGGCTTCCTTTTTGCATTCGCCGGCTTCGAGCAAGGTCAAACAGCTTCGTTGCGACCGACGTTCGACGTGATCACCTGGGTTTTGCTGTTCATCTGCCCCGCCGTAGCCATGCGAACGATCAGCGAGGAATTTCGATCAGGAACATTCGAGGCGCTGATGACGGCTCCGGTCACCGAAGCGGAGGTCATCATGGGGAAGTTCCTCGGTTCGGCAGCGTTCCTGATTCTGATGCTGCTGCCTACGGGGATTTACGTGGTCGCTTTGGAATTGTACGGAAGGCCGGACTATGGCGAGTTGTTGTGTGGATACCTCGGGGTGATCCTGGCGGGCGCGGCGTATCTGGCGGCCGGAATCCTCGCCTCGACCCTCACGTCAAGTCAGGTCGTGGCGTTTCTCGTATCCGTGTTCTTCTGGGTCGCCCTGGTTTTCAGCACCAAGCTGCTGCCGGCAAGGTTGGACGATAACTGGGCCGAGCTCGTCCGCGCGCTTGATCCTGATCTTCGCCTTGGGAACTTCTCCATCGGACTTCTTGACACGTCCGACGTCGTATATTTCCTCTCGATGACCGCACTGTTCTTGACCGCGGCCGTCAAATCGCTTCAGGTGCGCCGACTGCGATGAATCCCACCCCCGCGAAATCCGCAGGCGGACTGCTCCGCCAAATCGGCCTTGGGTTGAATGTGACGGCGTTCATGCTGGGCGTGATCGTGCTGGCGGCGGTGCTGAACTTCTTCGCGCAGCGCGAGAGTCTGCGCCTTCGGATCGACTCCACTAAAACTCGGGCGTATTCACTGAGCGAGCAGACGCAAATACTCCTGGCCGACCTTCAAGGCGAGTGGACGATCGCCATCGTGATGGTCGAGGCGAATGTCGATCGCGCGGTGCGCCGCCAGGTCAACGAAGTCCTTCGCCGTTTCACCCAGGCGTCGCCCCAGATCACCGCCGTAAGAATCGATCCGACCGATCCCGCTACGCTCGATGATTACGAAGCGCTGCTCGCGAATCTGCGGGTGATCTATAAGGATCGAATCGAGGCGTACGAGACGGCCCTGAAGCAGGGCGAACAGGCGATCGGATCGTTTGATCTGTTTCTCCAGCAATTGGCCGGGCGGTTGGACACGCTTGCGCGAGACGTCCAGAGGGACGATCCGATCCGGGCTGAACTCGACCAGTTGCTCGGGATCGTGTCGCTGCGTCAGCAACAGGGCGACCAGGTGCGGCTGGAGCTGGACAAGGCGATGCGCGAAGATGACACCCGGCCGGTGCGCGACTACGAGACGGCGCGCAGCCTGCTGGCGGCAGCCCTCTCGGGGTGGGCGGACGAGCTATACGGCATCGCGCGAATGTTTGATCGGTGGCGAGCGGACCCGCAACTCAACCCCGCGGTCCGGGCCTTTACCGGATGGGCCAAAGGTGAGATGGATCAGCAGGCTCAAGCGCTGGCGGTGGTCGCCGATCCATTGAAACGCTTGCCGACGATGGAGCTGGGAACGATCGGCCGACAGATCGAGCGGGGTGAGGCGGCGGTGGTTGTCGGTCCGGGCGGGGCGGCGTTGATTCCATCGGGTCAGATCTTCCCGCAGGTGGGCGCAACCCGCGGGGCCAACGTGACGTTCGACCAACGGTTTCGCGGCGAGCTGGTCATCGCCTCGGCGATTCGTTCGCTGCGTGTCGAGCACATGCCGATGGTCGTTTTCGTTCACGCCCAGGAGGACTCGCTGTTTGGGCGACGAGAAAGAAATGTCGATCTGGCCGGGGCGGTTGGCATGTTGGATGTTTCACGATATCAAGTCCAAGAGTGGATCGTGACGCAGGGCGACCGACCAACGCCTCGTCGTGGACAGGCGGTGGTCTGGGTCGTGATCCCACCGCCGGTGCTGGAACGACGAAGTCTCGCGCCGACGAGAGAAGAATACGCGCTGATCGATGCGGTCAAGCGGCTCATCGCCGACGGCGAAGCGGTGATGTTGAACTTCACGCCCAGCTTCTTGCACAAGTTCGGCCAGGTCGATCCTTGGCAGAGCATCACTGCCGTGCTGGGACTCGACGTCGATACTTCGCGCGTAGTGATTGAAAAGCTGCACGACGAGCAGGGCGCGGATGTCATCCAACGCGTTGCCCAGATGACGGATTTTGCCCACGGTCACCCGATCGCCGCCGCCGTGCACGGGTTGCAAACGTCGTTCGATCTGCCGGTTGTCGTGCGGCCCGCCGAACTGATTCCCACCGGAGTACGCCATACGGATCTCGCGCTCATCGAGCCGGCGTCGCACCGTTGGCTCGAAACCGACTGGAGTGTGAACCCGGCCACGATCACGCAGCCGATCGATCGGCCGGCGTTTGATGAGCCCGTTCCGATCGCGGTGGCGGTCGAGCGAACCCACCCGATCGACGGCGGCGTCCAGCGCTGCATCGTCATCGGCTCGGGCGGGTGGCTTATGAGCTACATGGCTGATCTTGTCGTCGATGCCGGCGGCGAGCGCGTGATGCTCGTCAACCCCGGTAATTACGAGCTTCTTCTGGCGAGCATCGCCTGGCTGGCCGGACAGGACGAGATGATCGCGCCCAGCGCCGTGAGTCAGCAGGTGTCTCGACTCGATGGAATCACGCCCACCGTCCGCACGCGCTGGCGGTGGATTGCGGTCGTCGTGATGCCGGGCGGGTGCCTGATGCTGGGGGCAGTCGTGTGGTTCATTCGTCGGCGGTAGAGTTGCATGAGTTGGAAACCGACCATTCTGGTGCTGCTGCTGGCGACGCTCGGCGTTGTGGGGGCCGTTCTCGTTTGGCAACGTGATCTGGAAGGTGATGGAAAAACGGCCGGCCCGACCGTGGTCCTGAGCCGCGAACAGTTGCCCATCGATCAGGTGACCAGCATCACCCTGCGGCGCGGCGATGAGCCGACATTGGTGTTCCAACGCAGCGACCGAGGCTGGCAGCAGATCGAACCGTTTGCGCACCCGCTGGAGATGTTTTCCATCCGCCAGTTGTTGGTCCAAGCCGCCCACATCGAAGTCACCGAGCAGCTCGACCTGCGCGAGCTTCAA
>JADFGE010000155.1 GCA_022567855.1 Planctomycetota bacterium
GCTGCGCACAAGATGGATGAACGACAACGGTTGGACGCAGCGCACGCCAAGGACGGCATCAGCCCCAAGTATCTCATGGGGACCGACCGGTTCGGGCGCGATCTGTTCATCCGCTGTCTGACCGGAGGCGGGATCAGCCTCGGTATCGGGCTGGCGGCGGCGGCGATCGCGGTGTTCATCGGCACGATCTACGGTACGACGGCCGCCTACCTCGGTGGCCGCGTCGATGCCACGATGATGCGCATCGTGGACGTTCTCTTCGGCCTGCCGTACATCCTGCTCGTGGTGTTGCTCGCCGTCGCCACTGACGGCTTTTTGCAACGCGCCGGGCGCGATCTCAGTCCCGCGCTGGGACAACTCATCAACGTCATCACACTCTTGGTCGCCATCGGCGGTGTCAGTTGGCTCACCATGGCCCGGGTTATCCGCGGCCAGGTCCTCAGCCTGAAGCAGCAACCGTTCATGGAAGCCAGCCGCGCGATCGGTGCGCCGCTTCGCCGCCAGTTCGTTCGTCATCTGCTGCCCAACCTGATGGGGCCGATCATTGTCTACGCCACGTTGACGGTTCCCGCCGCGATCCTGTCCGAGTCGTTCCTGAGTTTCCTGGGAATTGGGGTGAAGGAGCCGCTGCCGAGCTGGGGCAACCTCGCCGCCGACGGGCTCAATGAGCTGAACATCGTGCGCGTCCGATGGTGGTTGTTGCTGTGGCCGTGCCTGTTCATCGCCGTGACGTTGGTCGCGATGAACTTCCTCGGCGAACGACTGCGCGAATCATTCGACCCCAAATGGCGCACCCGCGCGTAACGAATGAAACCACAGATGGACACAGATAAACACTGATTGGGAAGACCGACATTCTCCTTAGCAACCCGGGTCCGTGGCCGACGAGGATGCGTTGATCCAGCTCGTACGCGTCATGTCTGCTTGATCTCGCCTTGAGACGAGGTGCTCTCGCGTCGCCAGCCGCATTCGGGGCATTTCGTTATATCCTTTCCAAGATCACGCAGCCAATACCCACATCGAATACACACATCAATTCCACGTTGTCGCATCAGACGCCGACCAAGCGGTACGACGCTGACTCGCTCAAGGATATGATGACCGAAAACCCCCAGACAAATGCAGATCGTCAAGAGAAACCACATTTGCCAGAAGTTGGGGTCGTACCATACGCTGGCAAATAAAGGTAGAAGAAACACCAGGTGCATCGTCACGTAGAGCGTCTTATTCCGCCAGTTCCGCATCCACAATCTCCAAGCGCTGCGCCGTATCTCCCTTCGCTCTTTGTTGGTCAGCGGAAGATCACCATCGGAATAGTACCAATCAAATTTTCTCACGTCACTCGATTCCGTGATTCTACAACCTATCTCTCGTCGGCTTAGTGTAGCGTACAAGCGAAACTCCAAGTCATATTGAACGCAGCTGAATTTCTCAAGTCGATGGGACGGGAAACGGGACAGGGTTCGTTTGATCGATCCAACTTCTTCCCCCTCCGTGGTTTTCTGGGGCCCTGTGTGTTTCAATACGAGCGGTCAGCTATCAGCGATCGGGACGCTGCGCGTCACCCGCTAAACTAAACGGGCAGAGGCCTACTCACTGATCCCGCCTCATGGCGCATGGCCCATCCCGCATCCCTCTCTCCTCCCATCTGTGTCCATCTGTGGTTTCTCTCTCCTCTCCGTGGTTCTCTGTGGCCGGCCGTGTTTCCAAACGAGCTGTCGGCGATCTTGAAGAAGAAAGACCGCGACCATCGGTCGCGGCTTTATGCTTGATTTGTCATCGCTCATGGCCCGTCCCTCATCCCTCTATCCGCCCATCAGTGTCCATCCGTGTCCATCTGTGGTTTCTCCTTCCTCAGTGGTGAATTGCTATCCTACGGTCGTTCAAAGTCATGCCTAATCGATTCACCATCAAGGACCTTCTCTTCCTGCTGATCGGGCTCGTTGTTTGTCTGCTGTTGTTCTTGAACATGGTCAAGACGAATCGCGAGGTCGAGGCGTTGGCCGGCGTCGAAGAGGCGCTGCAAGATCAAGCGGCGACATTGCAAGAGTTGATCCATGCGATTGCCGATCCAACCGACGGCGCGCGCGTCATGTTTCGTGATAGCTTCCCAGCCGTCCCCACTGAAGCCCTTGCTTCGGACATCACCTTTAGCTCACCAAGTTCAGCCGTCAATCGGCGCGGACTCGATCAACAATGGCAAACCGCGCCGGATTCACAATTGCCCGCGGATTTCGCCCCGGGCGGGACGATCATCCACATCCGCAACGCCGAGCCGGCAACCCTCACGCCGTTCGTCGCGCGCGACAGTTACGCCAACGACATCCACGCCGATGTGTTCGAGAAACTGTGTTGGCGTAACCTCGAACCGCCGTTTCACTATGTCCCGGGCTTGGCGCGATCGTGGATCGTGAGCGACGACGGCCTGGAACTCGTATTCCATCTGTTTCCCAACGCCCGCTGGTCGGACGGCAAGCCGGTCACAGCCGATGACGTGATCTTCACATTGGATCTCGTGCTCAACGAACGGGTCGATGCCCCTATGCCGCGCAGTCTGCTTGCGGACAACGTCGCAGACTACGTTGCGCTGGATCGTCACACCGTTCGATTCCGCATGCAGCGTCCTTATTTCGATGCGGTGGGAATCTGCGGGAATCTGCTGTGGATTCTGCCGCGGCATATCTACGGCGAATTCGAGGCGGAAACGTACAACAGCCGCATCGGCGATCTTTGTGTTGGCTCCGGGCCGTGGCTGGTGGAATCCTGGGATCGAGGCCGGCAGCTCGTCTTGAAGCGCAACGCGAACTATTGGGGACCGAAGCCCGCGCTCAACAAGCAGGTGCTTCGGTTCATCACCGGCGAGTTGGCGGAGCTGCAAGAATTCTGGGCGGGCAATGCTGACATCATCGGGCCCACTGAGGAGCAGTGGATCGTCTACGCGGATGATCCACGTCTCAAAGAACGCGGCGAGGCGATCAGCTACTACACGCCCTTGCGCGGGTACTACTTCTTCGGTTACAACCTTCGCCTCGCGAAGTTCGCAGACAAACGAGTGCGGCAAGCGTTGACCATGCTCCTGGATCGCCAGGCGATGATCGACACGTTGCGCGGCGGGCTTGGGCGCATCGTCACCGGGCCGTTCTATTTCGGGTCCGATCAGTACGACACAACGATCGAGCCCTGGCCGTATGATCCCGATCGCGCCCGGCAACTCCTGGGCGAAGCGGGGTGGAGCGATACGAACGGCGACGGCGTGATTGACAATGATCTCGATGGCGACGGGGCGCGCGAGCCGTTCCAGATCAACTTCCTTGCGGCCCGTAGCAATCTCCACGAACGCTACCAACGATATGTTCAGGCGCAATTCAAGCAGGCGGGCATACAAGTCAATCTCGATCAATTGGAATGGTCCGTCTTCGAGCAGCGCCTTGCGAGCCGCGACTTCGAGATGATCGTGATGGCGTGGACCGGCAACCCCGAGACCGACGCCTTTGCGATGTGGCATTCCAGCCAAGTCACCGACCAGGGCTCGAACATCGTCGGCTTCGTCAACGACGAGGCTGATCGACTCATCGAACAGGCGAGACAAACGATGGAGTACGAGCCGCGCATGGAGCTGTGGCGTCAATTCCACCGGCTCCTGCACGTTGAGCAGCCATACACGTTCCTCTTCACCGGCCCGCGCCTCACGTTCATCGACCAACGCTTCAAGAACGTCCAACGCCGTTCGCTTCGACTGTATACGAGTGAGTGGTACGTTCCCGCCGATCTGCAACGGCGCTAAGGACCGAGCTGCCTGATGATCACGTACATCGTCCGGCGCATCCTCTTGATGATCCCGACGCTGCTGGGGATCACCGTGATGGTGTTTCTGATCGTGCGCTTCGCCCCCGGAAATCCGGTGGCGGCTCCAAGGGATGCCGGTGCGATCTCATCGGAATCGCGCGCCGCCGTCGAGGCCTACTACGAGAAGAAGCTGGGGCTCGATCAGCCGATCTGGCGGCAGTACTTCAACTGGTGGCGCAGTATGTTCAGCGCCCAAATCGACGCGCCGGCGTGGACGGACGAACCGGAGCCCCGGCCGATCTACATCGTGGGCGACGCAACCGGAGCGTCCGCGGAATCGACGCGCACGCTTCTCGTCAAAGGCGCGGACGGGCAGTGGGTGCAGCTCGTCGCGATCAATACCGACGGAGCGCCGCAGGCTCGAATCGTCGGCCGACCACGTCGAGCGCAGCTTTCCGGGACGTTCATACCGCTCGATAAGCAGATCAACGAGCACGAAATTCGCCGTTATCGCTATTCCGCAACAGTATTCGCCGTCACCCTCGGCCAATCACAAACCAGCCGAACCACGGTGATGCACGAGCTGCGGCGTCGGCTGCCGATCACCTTGCTCATCAACGTCATCGCGTTGGCGTTGATCTACGTCATTGCGATCCCGACCGGCGTGGTGATGGCGGTGAAGCGCGGCGGGCGGTTCGACGTGGGATCCAACGCGCTCATGCTGGGGCTGTGGTCCGTCCCGATCGTGCTCGCCGCAACGGTGTTCGTCGGTTACCTGACCACCGGCGGCGCAGGGCTACCGTGGTTCCCCAACCACGGACTTTCCAGCATCGATGCCGAACGACTGCCGTTCTTCGCCTGGCTGGGCGATCGCGCGTGGCATCTTGTGCTGCCGGTGATTTGCATCACCTACGGCGGGTTCGCGTACCTCGCCAAGCAGATGCGGGCAGCCGTGCTCGACAATCTCACGATGGAGTACGTTCGCACCGCCAGAGCCAAGGGCGTGTCGGGCCGGGACGTCGTGCTTCATCATGTTCTTCGCAACAGCGTGCTGCCGTTGATCACCATGTTTGCCACGCTTCTGCCGTACCTCATCGGGGGCTCCGTCATCATCGAGAAGATATTCAACATCGAGGGCATGGGGTTGTTTACGTTTCGGGCCGTCATGAATCGCGACTACGACGTTGTCCAGGCGATGGCGCTGATCGCCGGCGTGTTGAATATGACGGGAATCCTTCTCGCGGACATCGCCTATGCCGTGGTCGATCCCCGCATCGCCTTTGAGTAGTGCTCGCATTTGCTAATGTCAAAACGAACGAGCAATCTGAGAACAACGCCGGCCGCCGATCATGCGCGATCGCATTGGCGGTTGGTGTGGCAGAGATACCGCCACAATCGTCTTGCCGTCGCGGCGCTGTGCGTCATGGGATTGCTGGGGCTCGTGGCGATCTTCGCCCCGCTGTTGGCGAACCATCGGCCGTATGTTCTCATCAACGACGACGGTGTTCAGTTTCCGCTGTTTCGCGCTCTTGGCGTCATTGATTGGATCCTGTTGGTTGCTTTCATCGAAACGATCGCGGCGATTGTCCTGCATCGGTGTGGCGTGAAGGTTCGCCCCCTGGTGGTTGTTGCGCTGCTTGGGTTGGTGCTGATCCCACCGATCGCCGGCACGCTCAAGCATCCCGTCATTGATCTGACCGACTATCGCGCTGCGGCCGAGCAAGACGGCGCTTTCGCTCTGTTTGCGCCGATCGCACACGAAGCGACGGCGTCGCAGATCGATGCCCGCAACATGGCGCCGGGCGGGCGCGATGCGTTTGAACGTCAATCCAAAGCAGCGCCTCGGCATTGGTTGGGGACCGACGATGCCGGGGCTGATGTTGCCGCGCGACTCATCCACGCCACCCGCGTTGCGCTGGCCATCGGGTTCGTCGCCACCGGGATCGCGCTTGTCATCGGCGTCGTCTTCGGGGCGTTGATGGGATACTTCGGCGGATGGATCGACATGCTCGGCATGCGCATCGTCGAGATCTTCATGGCCATCCCGCGCTTGTTCCTGCTGTTGATGATCATGGCTTTCATTCCACCGCAATGGAACCAATACATGCTCTACGCGATCATGGCCGTCATCGGCGCCACGTCGTGGATGGGCGGTGCTCGGTTCCTGCGGGCCGAGTTTCTGCGCCTGCGCGACCAGGAGTTCGTTCACGCGGCTCGGGCGGCGGGCTTGCCGATTCGTTCGATTCTCTTTCGCCACATGTTGCCCAACGGCATGACGCCGATCCTGGTCGATTCGAGCTTCGCGATCGCCGCCGCCATCCTGCTGGAAGCGAACCTGAGTTTCCTCGGCTTCGGCATCAAGCCGCCCGATCCGAGTTGGGGACAAATGCTCGCCCAAGCGATCGATCCCGCGACCGGCGTGTTCCGTTGGTGGCTGGCTCTGTTTCCGGGGGTGATGATCTTCCTGACGGTGTTCTCACTGAACATCATCGGCGACGCCCTGCGCGACGCGATCGACCCGAAGCAGGGGAGGGAAGAAACCACAGATGAACACAGATGAACACGGATGGGCAGGAAGCGGGATGAAAAAAAAGCCGAGACCGGTGGTCGCGGTCTTTCTGGAAATTCGGATCGAAACACGGAGGGCACGGAGGGGGGAGCCACAGATGAACACGGATGGGCCGAAAGAGGGATGAGGGATGAGCCACGCGCCATGAGGCGGGAACATCGAGTGAGAATCTACCCGTTTAGCGGGTGACGCGCAGCGTCCCGAGAGCCGGCGCGTGAATGAAACCACAGATGAACAGAGATGCACACCGATTGGGAAGCAGATCGACCCGCTTGTCGTTCAAACACTGTCAATCTCCCTTTGCGCGACACCTCGAAATAGCCGCGCGGTGGTAACCCGCGGTCTCACCAAACCACAGTCACGCTCCCGCAACGCATGGTTCTTGAGGATGAAGAAAGACCGCGACCACTCCCGACGAAGTCGGGACGGCTTTATGCTTTATCCGTCATCGCTCATGGCGCATGGCTCATCCCTCATCCCTCATCCCTCTTCCTACCCATCCGTGTCCATCTGTGTTCATCTGTGGTTTCTCCTTCCTCGGTCGTGAATCGTTATGCTGGGGTCCATCAAAGTCATGCCCAATCGATTCACCATCAAGGATATTCTGTTCCTGCTGATCGGGCTCGTTGTTTGTCTGTTGCTGTTTATGAACATGGTCAAGACGAATCGCGAGGTCGAGGCGTTGGCCGGCGTCGAGGAGGCGCTGCAAGATCAGGCGGCGA
>JADFGE010000156.1 GCA_022567855.1 Planctomycetota bacterium
GCTCAGCGCCGGCACCGGTGACGAGCCGTACGAAGCGTAGCTTCGGCAGCTTGTCAAGAAGCGCGCGTTGACGGGGCAGGTCGCGTTTGTCGGGTTCGTGACCGGAAAGGAAAAGGTCTCGCTCTATCAGGCCGCGCACCTCTTCGTCCTGCCCACGCACCAGGAGAACTGGGGATTCGTGCTCTTAGAGTCGCTGGCCTGTGGTACACCCGTGATAACAACTAAAGGTGTCGACATCTGGCCCGAACTTGAGTCCACCGGCGGAGCCGTCATCGCCGACGCTTCACCGGATGCGATCGCAGATGCCATCGTGGCGTTGCTGTCCGATGACCCGAGGCGTCAATCGATGGGCGTCAAAGGGCGAGACTGGGTCTTGCGGAACCTCACGGTTGAGCGCGTGTTGGATCGCTATGAACAGTTGTATCGTGAGATAAGCGCACGCGACTAGGTTGCCGTCCCGTTAGAAACTATTTCAAAACCGGTTGCACGGGCGTCTCGCCCGTGCAAGCCTCTCGCAATGCGAACGTAGGGCCATGATGAAATGTACGGGCGAGACGCCCGTACCACCGGAAGTAGGGTTCTGAGATAGTTTCTTAGTGCATGTCGTCTGTTTTGCTTGGGCGTCGGAACGGCAGCCGCCGCAAAGCTGCCTTGGTGAATCGTCGCCGTTCCACTTGATTCATCACGAACGCGACGCACAGTCCCAGATACGTCACACCGTACAACGCGAGAGCAGCGATCAGCCACAGCAACTCCGATTGTCCTTGCTTTCCGTGGGCGAGCAAAAGTATCGGCGAGCAAACGACGGCGACGATCAGCGGGCGCACAAGCGGGACAAAGAAATCGGCATACCTGATCCGCAAGGCCCGTGCGCCGGCGAGGGGCACGAGCAAGCCGTGAACGATCACCAGGACCGCGGAGTACGCCCATGTCACGGCGGTGTAGCGTGAGGCCGGGGGCAGGATGACCAACAGCAAACCGAACACGAGTGGGTACATCACCGCACCGGCGATAATCAACCAAGCGTAGCGCCGAACGTGCCCAGCGCCGTAGAGGATACGAATCCAACCGGCGGAGACCGCACGAGCCACCATGCCCAGGGTCATGATCTGGATCAGCGTGACCGCAAGGGGCAATGTGGTTTGGGGGTCGTCAATTCGCCCCCCGAGCCAGAGTCGCAGCAGAATCTCAGGCACCAGCAGGATGATGATGGCCAGGGGAAATGCGGCCACCCCGTGCAGGCGCGTGGAATGATGCATCAGCGCGCGGATGGCACTGGCGTCGGCCGTCATGCTGAGCCGGGTCGAGACCGCGTCGAGGCCATCGGTCATACCCATGGTCAGCCGGCGGACAGAGACCGTCACTTGAATGCTCAACCCAAGGATGAGAACGCCAAAGAGCCCGGACGGCAGGCTCATGAGGCCCGAGGCCAGATTCATGAGCACTGGTGCCAGACGGCGGTGAAGCGTGGTGGCGGCGGTGGCGCCGGCGTTCCAGCCGCCGACGTGGAGTATGGACTTGATCGCGCTGCGGCTGACGAAGGACGGGGCGGGGATCAGCCGGCGGTCAAGAAACATAATCACAGCCACTGCGATCGTTAGGACCGTGACGACGAGGGCGGATGAGATAAAGGCGTAGTAGGTGACAATCCGACCTGGGTCGCCCGGTCCGTGCACGAGCACCAGCCAGGCGGCGGCGATTATGTAGCTGGATCGGGTCGCGATCTGCCACGCGTTGAACGCAACCATCCGCTCGGTGACCTTGTACATGTTGAAGGGGGCGGCCAGCAGGAGCACGGCCACGGTTTCGGTTCCCTTGGCCACCACGAGCCACTGCGCTGCGGGCAGGAGGTCGTTGGAGATGTCAAGTAGCGGCACGACGAACCAGAGCACCGCAAAGACGACGACGGCGAGACCTGCGATTACCGCCGAGATGACCAACGCCGAGTTATACACGTGGCGAAAGTGGTCGGTGCCGGTTGAACCGTCGCCGCTGTGGTAGGCCACGCCAAGTTCACGGATCAGGCTTGAGCGGACAATATCCTGGGCCATGGAAGCCAGGCCGATCGTCGAGCCCAACAGCGCGATCAGCGCCCACCCATCGTTGCCCGCGACCTGCAAGAGCATCGGCACCAACACCAGGCCCAGGACGACGTTGCTGATCACCCGCGTGTAGTTGGCAACGATGCGGATCAGGCCGCGCTTGGCTTCGGAGGCCATCGTGAATTCCCGTGACAGGCCGTGCGCACGCACGATCAACGACGCGGCTGAACTTCCCCACGCGGTTCATCGTATCACCCGCGGCAGCAACCGCTGGCCGGGTTGATCATGGCCGATAACCGGGTAGTCGTACATCGGCTCGCCGGCCGAGGTTCATCAGAAGCAGTAGAGAAACGATAGATACTACACGGCCATGCGGCGACGCCCCGAGCTTGACCATCCCCGTCTGCGCACGGATCGAACCATTGAAGTGCGTAGCAGGCGACCGTATTATCCTGCCGAACGCAGATGCGTCTGCGGGGCGCCGCGATCCGGCCTAGGAGACGGTGAGGCGATGATCGTACTTTCAGCGGGAATGCAGAAGTCCGGCACCGGCTGGTACTGGAACATGACCAACGAGCTGTTGATGGCGGCCGGCTATCCCGATGCCCGCGAAATCCGTGAGAAGTATCGACTGCATTCGCTGCTGACCACGCAGAACTGCAACGTGCGGAGGCTCGACGATCAGGCGATCATAGAACTGGACCGCATCCGCCAGCAGGGCCACACCTTCGTGGTCAAGACGCACCGACGACCGTCGAAACTCGTGCGGAAACTCATGGCTGAGGGGCGGATCCGGGCGACCTATATCTACCGCGATCTGCGCGACGTCATCGTTTCCGCCTTGGAGCGCGGTCGGGTGATGCGAGAGACCGGCCAGCTCCATGGCAGGCATTTCTACATCGGGCCGCAGAAGAGTTTCGCCAAGTATCACACCGTTCGCGGGGCCATCCTGTGGGCAAGGTTCCGACTGCTACCCGTTTGGAAAGCCTGGTCGCACTGCGACGGCGTACTCATGACCCGCTACGAGGATCTGCACGCTGACACCCAGGGGCAGCTGCGGCGTCTCGCTGAGTACCTCGATCTAGACGTTTCCGAGAAGCAGATCGAAGCGATTGTGGCCACCTACGATCGGGGCCGCATGAAGGCCGACATCTCAAGCGCGGGGCACTTGCACTTCAACAAGGGCGTCACGGGTCGCTTCAAAGAGGTGTTTAGTCAAGAGCAACAGGAACTGTGCCGCAGGCGCCTCGGTCGGTATCTGCAGATGATGGGCTATCTCGATTGACGCACCTAGTTTTGTCTTGACACACCTGTCCAACGGCTGCGCCGCCTCACAGGAGGATCGTCTTGTTACTCACCGGGCTCATCATCGTCGCGAGTCTGTTCGTACTGGTGGGGCTACTTGAGGTATACGCACGCGTGGTGCTGGGGCTGGGCGATCCGCCGCTGTGGATGGCGGACCCCGAGATCGAATACTTACCCCAGCCGGCGAAGAGTTACTTACGGTTCGGCAACCGGATCAGCTACAACGCATACTCGATGCGGAGCCGGGATTTTCCGCGCAACAAGGTCAACCCAGCTGAGCTTCGGGTGCTGGTGGTGGGCGATAGCATTATCAACGGCGGATCGCAAACGGATCAGCAAGCGCTGGCCACGACGCTGCTGGAGCACAAACTAGCCGAATCCCTGGACCGGCCCGTGGTGGTCGCCAACATCGCCGCCGGGAGCTGGGGGCCACCCAACATCTTGGCCTATCTGCGGCGATTCGGCCTCTTCGACGCTGATGTGGTGGTCATCGTGCTCAACAGCCCTGATTACGCGGACGCGCCCACGTTCGAGCCGCTCGGCCCCAAGAAGCCGCAGCGCAAACCCGTGCTGGCTCTCCAGGAGCTCCACGGCAAGTACGTGCCGCGATACTTCAAGAAAAATCTTGGATTGCGGAGGGAGAGGCAGCCTCCGACTCCCGAGGCGATCGACACCTGCCTGAGCGCCCTGCGGGAGCTGATCCGTATGACACGCCAAGCTGGGGCGTCCGTCCTGCTGGCTCAACACCTCAAGCGAAGCGAGGTGGCAACCAAGCCGGAGATCGGCCACCGTATGATCGCCCAGGTGGCCAAAGAGGCGGGCATCGAGCCAATCCAACTCGGCCCGGGGTTCACCAAGGCCTTGCGGGACGGTCCGGATCCATACGTGGCCGACATCCACCCCAACGCGCACGGCCAGCGCATTATTGCCGAGGTGTTGTTCGATCCGATTCGAGAGGCGGCCTCGTGAACGGGAGAGGTGTGCCTCGCCGAGCTCGTGGATCATGCTGGCACACGTCGCGGTTTGGATGATCGTGGGCAGGCCCATCGCCGATCCCAGCCGCAGAATCAGCGCTAATCCCTCGTTTCGAGGTGTCTGCAACAACAGCGGCACGACGATCAGGCTCAGGCTGATTGTCGTTGCGATCCGCGTCTAATACGAATCCCAAATGATTCTCGTGCGTTTCGCGGATGCCATGTTTCATTCCCGACCCGTCGGGGTGAAGCATGCTTTGCCCTAAAAGGGTCAAAGCATGGCGCCCGCCTGCGGATCAATGGCGAAGCGTAGTACGCAGAGGCGCCGAAGCCCGCATCCCGGCGCGCCGGGAAAGACTCGCTGTGCGTGGCGCCGGTGCGGTGCGTCGCTTGGGGTGCCACCGACAGCGGAGCGAAGCGGAGTCGTCGGTGTTCTTATACGAATCCCAAGTAATTCTCAGGCGTTGACCGGGCGCCATGCTTCATCCCCGACCCGTTGGGGTGAAGGATGCTTTGCCCTAAAAGGGTCGAAGCATGGCACCCGCCTGCGGATCAATTGCGATTCGTATCACTCCCACCGCGTCGCGTGCCATCGCTTCTTGCCTCGGCGCAAGAGAATCGTGTGGGCGTGCAGCAGATCGGCCGTGGTCAGACAGTGATCGGCTTCGGCTCGTGTACCGTTAATAGCGATCGCGCCGTTGCCGAGGAACTCGCGGGCTTCTCGTTTTGAACCTGCCAGAGATGTCTGCACGAGCACGCCCACCGTCGACACGCCGTCCCCTTCCAAGAGCGACCTATCGTGGGTTGAATGCGGTACGTCGGCGAAGACTTCTTCCAGCATCGACTCATCGAGCCCGCGCACGTCGCCGCTGAACAGCGCTTGCGAAGCGCTCTGGACCTTCTTCAGCTCCTGCTCGCCGTGCAACATCTCGGTCATGTGGGACGCGAGCGCGCGTTGGGCAACACGGTCTTGGGGGGCCTTTTCGTGCTCCGCCGCCAGCGCTTCGATCTGGTCTCGGCTCAGCACCGTGTACCACTTGAGCCACTGCACGACATCCGCATCAGGCAGGTTGATCCAATATTGATAAAACGCATACGGGCTGGTGCGCTCCTTCGTGTCAGCGGAAAGCCAGATCGCGCTTCCCTCGGACTTGCTCATCTTCTTCCCATCGGAGCGCGTCACCAGCGGAGCTGTCACACCAAACACCTGGCCCTGCTCGGCCCCAAACTCCCGCCGGATCAAGTCCATCCCCGCCACGATATTGCCATACTGATCTGAACCCGACATCTGCACCGTACAGTCG
The DNA here is from genome assembly GCA_022567855.1 of Planctomycetota bacterium. Taxonomy (GTDB): domain Bacteria; phylum Planctomycetota; class Phycisphaerae; order Phycisphaerales; family SM1A02; genus JADFNO01. The sequence continues at coordinate 5,626 of JADFGE010000156.1, forward strand.
AACGCTCGGCGTAAGTGCAGGAAGTCGTAGGCTTGGAGGATCATGTAGCTGAACTCGGTGTAGCTGATGCCGTGCTCGCGCTGTTCCAACCGCCATTTGATCGACTCCCGCTGGATCATTTCATTGACGGAGAAGTGCTTGCCTACCTCGCGAAGCACCTCGATAAACCCCAGCTTGTCGAGCCAATCGACATTGTTGACAAGGACGGCTGCGTTAGGCAGGGCCGGGTCGAAGTCGAGCAGGCGCTCAAGGATCCGGCGCTGACTGGCCACGTTCGCCTCAACTTGTTCTCGTCCAAGCAGTGCGCGTTCATCGTCCCGGCCGGAGGGATCGCCGATCAACCCGGTGCCGCCGCCCATGAGGGCGATGGGCTTGTGACCGGCCCGCTGCCAATGCATCAGCAGCTTGATGGGGATGAGATTACCAATGTGCAGGCTGTCGCTGGTCGGATCGAACCCGACGTAGGCGACACGCCCCGGCGTGGCCAGGTGCTCGTCAAGCTCCACCCCCGCCGTACGTTGGTGCAACAAACCGCGCCAGGCCAGTTCGTCCAGGAAGCGGTCATAGTATCCCTTTCCGTGCCCGAGTCTGCGTCCCTCATGGTCGAACGCGACACCGGGTACGATGACCAGATCGATCAATCCCGGTTCGGGCCAGACCCGAGCGTTCGGTGCCGGTTCCGAGATCCCGAAGGGACCCCGTATCAGGGGCTCGCCCGGCGACCAGGCACACCAACCCAACCGTGCCTCGACTTGCCTCGATCGCCCCGCCGCCAACCCAGCAAGAATTTGCGGTTCCCGTCATGACGACGATCTGCGCCGGTCTCCTCGTTGGTTTGCTGATGATGCTGTGCCGATCGTACCTGAAGACGCAGAAGGCGCCTGCGGGAGTCGTCGTCGCCCTGATCGTCGTCGTCATCTGCGGCGTCGCCTTGCTGCCCTACGCGAAGATCGCGCTGGCCAACCCGTTTGCGGAACCGACTCGTTTCTCCGACGAGGAGGCGCGTGAAGTGCTCGGAGGGTTGCTGCACAATGTATATCGTGCTTTCGATCACCGGGATGAGAGTCTGATCTACGACCAACTTTCCCAGAGCATCACGGGCGACCTGTTGGCGCAGGTTTATCTTCAAACGCGGCAAAGTATGGAAGTGAAAAACCAGGGCGGCCTACGCATCACGGTCAAGGAGGTGACGATTCGAGAACTTGCACGTAAAGATCAGACAAGTGATTCCGGATGGTCCTTTCGCTGCCGATGGCGCGTGGCTGGCTCGATCGGGCACTGGGGCCACATGCATCGCCGGACCAACGAGCATCTGGCGAATATTACCTTGGCCCCGATCGATGCCAGGTGGAAAATCACGGCCATCGAAATGCTGGATGAGCAGGCGATCGGATTGCCAAAGACTTTCCCAAATTCCC
>JADFGE010000157.1 GCA_022567855.1 Planctomycetota bacterium
AGGATGTGCCTGAAGAAATCGGGGTGATCGAACTCGCCACCTTTATCAATCCCGCCGGGCTGAAACAGATCGGCGAAAACCTGTATCTCCCCAGTGCCGCTTCGGGCACCGCGGAGCTCGGTTTGCCGAACGAAAACGGACGGGGCAGCATACTGCAGGGGATGCTCGAAAGCTCCAACGTCGATCCCGTCAAGGAACTTGTCAACCTCATCCGCACCCAGCGCGCCTTCGAGCTCAACAGCCAGTCGATCCAGGCCGCCGACGAAGTCCTCCAGAAACTCGGGAACTTGAGACGATTCTAAAATAAGAAGGCATTAGGCATTAGGCACGAAGTAGGAAAGATGAAGTACGCGATGAACGAATGGCAAGGCAGGTTCCGGCGGCCCGGCGGCGGCGGCGCGTTGATGACTATGGTCTTCATCGCGAGCACGGGGTTCGCAGACGAGATCGCGCTGAAAGGATCGGTTCGACTCCGCGACGACGATCAGGTCGTTCGACTCGGCCACATCGCCGAGCTGACCGGCCCGTTCGCCGAACGCTTGGCCGACACCCCGATCGCCGAAGCGCCACAGGGCGACGAGGTGCTCGAACTGTCCGTCCGGGAGGTTCGCCACACTCTGGATGAGGCCGGCGCGCATTGGGGCAAGGTGCAGCTCAACGGCCGACGCGTCGTGGTTCGGCCGCACTACGCCGGCGACGCACATCCTCCCCTGGCCATGGCGGCTACGTCGATCGACAAGGCGCCCCGGCAAGCCACCCACCGACCGGCCGCCGCTGCCGCCGCCGACTCTTACGATTACGCTGCCGATCTGGTTGATCGACACACGCTACGGGGTAGTGTCGCGGCGATCGTCGCCCGGGGTCTGGGCGTCGAGCCGAGCGAGCTTCGTCTCGTGTTTGACCGTCGAGACGTCGAGCTGCTCAACACGAGCCTGGATGCGTTTCGTTTCGAGATTCAGCCGTTGAGCAGCCTGCACAGCGACCGCATCGAGCTTCTGGTGCGGGCATGGTCCGCAGGCCGGATCCATCACAAACAGTCGCTGACCGTGCGCCCCAGCCTTCACATGGATACGGTGGTCCTTCGCCGCGACATCCCGCGCGGAACCATGCTGCACGATGACGATCTCGCCGTCGAGGCGCGGTGGCTACCGCCGACCGCGGCCGACCGGCTGGCCACGTTGGTCGAGGCGGTCGGACGAGTTGCCTCGGGCAGGCTACGCAGCGGCAATGTGCTGCGAAAATCAGATATCGCCCGGCAATTCGTGATCAAACGTGGGGATCGCGTCATGGTGCGGTGCATCGTCGGCGGGATCGTGATCAGCCTTGAAGCCGAAGCGCGCGGCGGCGGGGCCGAAGGCGACACCATCGAGCTGCGCAAGCTCGGCGAGCGCGATACGTTCATCGCCACGGTGACCGGACCACACGCGGCGGTACTTGATCTGAATCGCTCGTGAAAACACCCTGATCGGGACAGCCATGAACCATCCAAACGCTAGCATCGTAACGACGACCTTCCTGCTCTTGTCGACCTCAATCGTGATCGCCGGGACGACCGACGAGTCTCAGTCCACACCAGGCACGACCACGAGCTCGCTTCTGGTCAAGGCCCAGGCGAACCCGCCCGCGCCGGTCGATGGAGCGGATGAGCCGCATGCGCTTCGCGATGTCAGTCTGTTCGCCATCGAGGAGGCGAAACCGCCCACGTTCCAAAAGCACGACTTGATCCAGATTGTCGTGCGCGAAACCTCGCGAGCCAGGAGCAAGCAAAAGCTGAAGTCTGAGAAGGAATACGATCTCACCGGCCAAATCTCAGCGTGGCCCAATCTGACTTTGCGCAATCTGCTGGACCTTCGCATCGGGGCTGGAGGCACGACCGACCTGCCTCGGCTTGGCCTCAATTTCGAAAACGAGTTCCAGGGCAAAGGCGACTACGAGCGGCGCGACGACTTCACCGCTCGAATCACGGCCGAGGTGATCGAAGTCCTTCCCAACGGAAACCTCGTCCTCGAAGCCCGCAGCCGGATCCAGATGGATGAGGAAGTCTCGACGATGAAGGTGACCGGGACCTGTAGCCCGGACGCCGTCACGCCCGCCAACACTGTCTTCTCAAGCAACCTGCACGACTTAAAGATCGAAAAGATAAACACCGGCGAACTGAAGAAAGCTAATCAAAAGGGGTTCCTCTCCAAGCTCCTCGACGCCGTGTTTTCGTTCTAGAGCGGTTTCAATGATCTTGTAGCGTCACGCCAGGGCAGGAACGGGACCACGTCGCGACCTCAAAACCGATGGTATCCCGATTCAATCGGAACCTCGCCCATGCCAATATCCAGTGGCACGGGCATCCTGCCCGTGCAGATGTCACGCCATGATAAGTCGCACGGGCAAGTCTCCATAGGCGACTCGCCGAGGCGAGATGCCCGTGCCACCGGAGCCGCGCCGATCGATCCGTCGGGACCGGCAAATGTATCGTGGCGCCAGACGACCAGCGCATGCAGCCGCTACGTCTTCATTGAAACTGCTCTAGAAGACCACTGGGTCGGAGACCCGTCGCTAAACGTCTCGATGCCCTAGCGCCTTCTCATCGGTACCGCACTTCCCGCTCGAAGAACCCAAGCCGCGCCGCTTCTTTAGCCAGCGCCAGCGTCTGCTCGGTTACTGCGATCGCGTGAGCGCAGCCGGATTTGAGAATATCCAGAATCGTGTCGTCATTGCCTTCGTACTGCGCACGGCGCTGTCGCATCGGCTCGAGAAGCTTGTTGATCGCCTCGGCCACCTCTTGCTTGATGTGACCGTCGCCGATGTTGTCGCCGCGGGCATAACGATCCTTCAGCTCGGCCACGCGGTCCTCGTCCTCGATGAAACACTCGACGTACTGAAAGAGCACGTTGGTCGGATCGCCCGGCTCAGTGGGGCTTTGCCGACCCGTGTATAGTTTTCCGACCTTCTTGCGGATCTGTTTTTCGGTATCGGTGATGAAAATGGCGTTCCCCAACGACTTGCTCATCTTCTGCTTGCCGTCGTACCCCATCAGCTTGCCGACGGTCCCGACGTCCGCGACAGGAATCGGGAACACGCCGCCGAGCTTGACGTGATCAGCGTCGTCTGCTTGATCCGACACACGGCAGTACATCTGATTGAACCGGCGGGCGACCTCCCGCGTCAGCTCGAGGTGCGGCACCTGGTCCTCGCCCACCGGCACGGCGTGGGCGCGAAACGCCAGAATGTCTGCCGTCTGCCCCACCACGTACAGCGGAAACCCGAAGCTGTAGGTCTCGCCCAATCCCTTGACCTTGATCTCCTCCTTCAACGTGGGGTTGCGCATCACCCGGTTGAAAGGCAGCAGCATCGCGAACAGATACGTCAGCTCCGAGATGGCCGGGACTTCCGTCTGAATGACAAAGGATGATTTGTCGGGATCGACCCCCATCGCCAGTTGGTCGCGAACGATCTCGATGCAGTCTCGGCGAATCTCGTCCGGCTCATTGGCCCGGGTCGTAAAGGCGTGCATGTTCGCGATGAGGAAGAAGCACTCGTAGGTGTCCTGGAGCTCGATGCGGCGCTTCACCGAGCCCACGTAATGCCCAAGGTGCAACTGCCCGGTCGGCGTGTCGCCGGTGAGAATGCGCGGCTTGGTCGAGGCGTTAGGACTCATGGGGTGCGTACTGTAACAAGCAATCGCGTCAGCGGGAGCAGTCCCGCGCCAAACACCAGATCACGATCCTGTGCCGACCGTCAGCCATGCAAGCAGCAAGTTCGTGAGATTAAACGCCGCGTGCATCACGATCGACGCCGACAATCGACCCGTCTTTTCGTAGACCCATCCAAATCCGATCGACAGGACAAACAGCGCCAGCAGCCCATCGACCGACGATACTGCGCCCAGGTGGACGAGTGTGAAGAGAACACTCGTGGTCAAGATGGCCGGCCAGCGTCGCATACCTGCACCCACCAGCGCCTGCTGCACGATTCCGCGATAGAGCACTTCCTCGTACACCGGCGCACCCACCACGACCAAGGCAATCGTCAGGTAGAGCCACACATCCACCGGACTTTCCACGAGCTGCGCTAGCAGTGTGTGGCCAATCGGATCGGGCGCCTTACCCGTCAGGACCTCGATGACAAACCCGGCCGCAAACGCAACGCAATTGACGATGGGCCAAAACAACAGCAGTGCGACTACCCCGATCAACGCAGCCCGTGGTATCCCGTAGCGGCGTGCCCGAGCTGACCGCTTCGCGCGGACCACCAGCCAGACGAAGGCTGCCAGAATGATTCCTTGTGCGGCGTAGGACCCCAGCTGAAGGCGTCCTGAATCGGCCAACGACATCGCAGCGCCGTCTGCTGAAGTTAGATCAATTCCAAACAGCCACCCCGCCGCCTGAGCGCCCAGTCTACCCAGCCCTAGCATCACCATGCCCATCGCGAGCCCAGCGACCGGCGACAATGTACTGAGCTGGGACCTGACAGCCCCCCAGCGATACCACCGCCGCCAGAAGAACAGCCCGACCGCGGCCGCTCCCGCGCCGAGATAGACCCAGTTCAGAACTTCAAGCGGGGCGGGATCGACGGCCGACGAGTCCTGAGTCACGATTGCCGCCGTCTCTGCACCTTCAGTTGTCTGCTGCGCGGCGAAAGCGGAACCGGTAACGACCGCTGCGAGTAGGATAACTCCGAACACCATGACCACCGTCCTGGACAACATCATTGCCCGCAAGCGGATCGAGGTCGCCAAGGCCAAGTCCGTCACCCCGCTGGATACCCTGCGGGCCCGTGTCGCGGAGCGGGGTCGCCCGCGAAACTTTTTCGCGGCCGTCGTCAACCAGCGCCCGCGGCGCAACACCCGCGTTATCGCCGAGATCAAGAAGCGCAGTCCGTCGGCAGGCACGATCCGCCGCGATTTCGACCACATCGACATCGCCAAACAATATCACGAGGCGGGCGCCGCCGCGATTTCATGCCTCACCGACGAGCAGGACTTCGGCGGTCATCTCGGGTATATCCATCAGATCCGAGACGCCGTCCCCCTGCCCGTGCTGCGCAAGGACTTTATCGTCGATCAATATCAGGTGTGGGAGTCGCGGGCCGCCGGCGCCGACGCCGTCCTTCTCATCGCCGACGTGCTCGAGGAGAGCGAGCTCGTGGATATGGCCATCCTCGCCCGCGAGCTGAACATGACCACCCTCATCGAAGCGCACGACGTTGAACGGCTGCTCAAGATCCGCCATTACGTCGGCTTCCCACATGCCGGCTACTCGCTTCTGGGCATCAACAACCGCGACCTCAAAACGATGAAGACGGACATCTCCCACACGTTCCGCATGTTGGAGTTCATCGAAGACCGGAAAGTCGTGGTGTGCGAGAGCGGCATCAGCTCCGCCGCTGATCTCGCCCGGCTCCGCCAGCGCGGCGTGAACATCGTTCTGGTCGGCGAGCATCTGCTGCGCCAGCCCAATCCCGGCGATGCGCTTCGCCAACTGCTCGGGCAAGGTACGGATCCTGATATTTGACAACGTCTATTGATGCCTGCAAATACGATGTTCGATGCCTGCCTTCCGTCCGTCCGTATCTTTCCTAGCCGCGCATGAATATGTGCGGTCGCCCGCGGATATGCATCCGCGGCTGGTACGATCGACCTCGTCGAACATTGCCAACACAGGACTCCATAGCCGCTGACCGCCGAAAGCTCTTGCCTCCTACCATCCTCAACGGTGCGCTGCGACCTCATCATCCCCGCGCTCAACGAAGCAACGAACATGAGCGATTTGTTCGATGCGATCCAATCCTTGCCCGACGGTCTGGTGCGCCACGTCATCCTGGCGGACAACGGTTCGACCGACGGTACGCCGGAGGCGGCACAAGCGCGCGGGGCAGTTGTCGTGCACGAATCGCATCGCGGGTATGGCGCAGCATGTCTCAAGGCTATTGAATGGATCAAACAACAAGAAGTTCCGCCGGATGTGATCGCGTTTCTCGATGCGGACCTTTCTGATGACCCTGCGTCGCTCGAATCGCTCTTGGAGCCGATCGAAAAGGACCACGCAGACATTGTCATCGGTTCGCGCGTCAGACTCGCAGAGCCGGGAGCGCTGAACTTGGCACAGCGTTGGGGAGGCGGCTTAGCGTGTGTGATGATGCGCGTCTTGACGAAAAAGCGCTACACCGACCTCGGACCCTTCCGCGCCGTGCGCTGGACGACCTTCCAACGACTCGCCATGGCCGATCGCACTTGGGGCTGGACGGTCGAGCTGCAAATGAAAGCGGCGCTGATGAACATTCCCACGATCGAGATCGACGTCCCCTACCGACGGCGCGCGGCTGGGCGGTCGAAAATCTCCGGCACACTGCGCGGTCTTGTCGCCGCCGGCGCGAAGATCATCACCACGATCATCGCGATTTGGTGGAAGCACCCACGAAGCCGGTCCTGAGGAGTCCGCGACGAAGGTCCGGGTATCCCCGCGCAGGGTTCCCGATGGAATCGGGACGGCTAAACCTAAATTCAATTACTCCAACTTATCAACCTTCGCCGATTGCGCTGCGCGAAATGCCTTAAGCTTCGCGTCGATCGTCTCGTTGCCCAATCCCAGAATCGCCGCGGCAAAGAGCGCTGCATTCACCGCCCCCGGCTTGCCCACCGCGAACGTCGCCACAGGCACGCCGCGCGGCATCTGAGCCGTCGACAGCAGCGAATCCAATCCATCCAGCGACCACCCCCGCATGGGGCAGCCCAACACCGGCAAATGTGTCAGCGACGCTGCCACTCCAGCCAGATGCGCCGCACCGCCTGCCGCACAAATCAACACGTTCAGCCCGCGCTGCTCAGCTGATTTGCAGTAATCCGCCAACCGCTCCGGTGCGCGATGAGCGGAGATCGCATTGCACTCGTGAGCGATGCCCAGCTGCCCAAGCATCTCGCTGGCCGCCTGCATCGTGGGCCAATCAGACTTGCTGCCCATCAACACGCCTACTATGGCCCCGTCCACCGCCGTGTAATCGTCGCTCATCAATTGCTCCTCACGCCCGCCCCATTCAGCGGCAAGACGCGA
>JADFGE010000158.1 GCA_022567855.1 Planctomycetota bacterium
TGTAGCGATGGCAAGTGCGCAAATCCCTGCGGCGCTGCTGGCGCGGATTTGGTGTACGTGGTCGACGACGCCAACAACTTTCTCAGCTTCGACCCGCGTCTGCTTCCCGCGGATCCGTTCAGGCTGATCGGCAAGCTGAATTGTCCGGCCGGCGCCAAATGGCCCGAGTGGGAAGGCTCCGTCGCGCCTTTTTCCATGTCGGTCGACCGCGATGCCAAAGCGTGGGTGCTCTACAGCAGCGGCGAGATTTTCAACGTCGGCGCCGGCCAGCCACAGAGCATCAACCGGTTGTGTGATCTGATTGGCGGACCCAAGGTATACTTACCCAAGAGACCGGGTGAGCCGGACTGCACCTGGGCCGACGTCGGAAAGATCGATCACCAACAGGCGAATCGGATCTTTGATCGCATCGAGCTCGACGGCGACCTCCTCGGCGATGATCGACACCTCGCGCGATCCGATGGCCGGTCCGGCCATCTTGATCGTCAGGATCCCGCCGGTGAAACGGGTATTGACGAAACGTGATTGAAGCGGTAACGGCGTGTCGGTCAGGTCAGCGCGCAGCGACATGGAAGTGCAATCGACCCAATCGCCCGGCCAGTTGCCCGAGGTCTTGAAATTCGGACGCAATGCTTGGCCGCTAGGCCGCGCCATAGCGACAGCGGTCCCAAGCCGCCCCCGTCCGCGCAATTGTGACACTGGCCGCCCGCGATGCACGGGCGACACCGGCGTTGGTTATCGGTCAAGTCCGTCCGGTCCGGCGCGTCGGGATCCGGCCGACCATCGCCTAACTCGCCCAACCCGAGCCCCCACCGCGGCCAACCGGTCGATGCGCTCATACCCGCCGGCCGGAGCACCGATGCGCTGGCAGCGCCGGAGGCAGAACGAAGATGCAAAGACTATCGGTCCAGGCATTGTGCGCGCGCATTGGTCGATCGCGGCGCGGTTCCGGCTTGGGAACATGGCTGCTCGCCGCCTTCGGCGCCGCTGTGTTGTCCGGTCAGTCGAGTCAGCCGATCAAGGACCAACCTCCCGCGCGGTCCCCGGCCCCCACCGACCGCGATCCGCAACCGGTCATTCTCAACGGCGACGCGTATGACGAGATGCTGCGTGCGGGGGTGAGCCTCAAGCCGGCTTTCGAATCCGAGCCGTATCACTTGGCCCGCGCGCTGCTGGGGGCGCAGTTTGTTGAATACGAGGCGACGCGCTGGGTTGTCCTCTCGGACGCCAACGCACAATGGACGCGCGAGCAGGCCGCCTTGTTGAAGCGCGCCCACCATCAATTCCTTCGGTACACCCGCCGGATCGGCTTGCAACCGAAGCCCCTGCGGCACAAGCTCGTCTGCGTGCTCTTTGAGCGTCGAGACGAATACCGCGAGTTCGCCCGGCTGTACGACGGCGTCACGGATGAATGGATCAGCGGTTACTACTCGCCCAAGCATGACCGTGTCGTTTTCTACAACATTGCCACAAGCCAAGCGAAGCAAGTCTCATCGACACGACACCACCGGGTTGCAGGTTCTTTCTCGCGCGACACCCGCGACGCCGACGACCACCGGGCAACCGCCACGACCGTCCACGAAGCGATTCATCAGTTGATGTTCCACACGGGCGTGCAATCGCCGCACATCGAGTATCCGCTGTGGATATGCGAAGGGCTGGCCACCGCGTTCGAAACGGATGATCCCGATGCTGCGTTCGGCCCGGACCACGAATACGCCCCGCGGCGCGAGCGCTTCGTGCAGCTTCTGCGAGACGATCAACTCATTGAGTTGCGGCAACTCGTGACCTACGCGCGGATGCCTGATGATTCCGACGAAACGGTCCAGGCCGTGTATCACGAGAGTTATGCGCTCGTGATGTGGATGAGCCGTTTCCGCCGGGCCGAGCTGCAAGCCTACCTCCAGGCGATGCTCGCCGAACCCCCCGGCCGCCCCACGCCGCAGCGCCAATTGGAGCTCTTCGAGGAAGCGTTCGGCGACGTCGATCGACTCCAACGCACGTGGTTACGCCACGAACGGCGCAACGCCGCGTGACGCCCAGCGCATTGCGCCCGTCTAGCGCTGTTTCATCGCTCCTGTAGCGTCACGGCATGGCAGAAATGGAACTAAGTTCCACTAAAATGGGGATAAGTCCCATTTTTCTATCGGTCGCGACTCGTTATGGAAGATCAGCTCGCGTCGATCAACCCGTTGGGACCGGCGAATCTATCGTGGCGTTCGACGACCAGCGCACGCAGCCGCTACGTCTTCAGTGAAACTGCCCTAGCGAGTGACGGGCAACGTTTCTACCGCGTGGTAGCGCTCACCGTCGGCCGGCCGTTACACAGCCCCCGGATTGCCGGTCGTGGCAACCCAGGGCAGTCGTTCAACAGCGCGACCTGCCCCGGGCAAGCTCGGGACGATCTACTTCCTCCGACTCCGCAAGCAGGATGGTCAGCTTGGCTGAGCTTTGCCGGGGGCGCCGAGGGACTTGGCGGCCGGCTTGGGCGGATCTTTGACGGCGGTGGTGATCTGGGGCGGCTCGCGCAGCTCGTCTCTCACCTCGATCGTAGCCGTCGCTTTGCCTCGATTGAGCCGAAGCAGATCGTCGAGTCGCGCCGCCATATGTCGCATCGTGCCCGAGAGACGAGCGGCATCCTCACCAAGCCCCGATCGCATCTCATCGAGCAGCCGAATAATCGGGTGGGCCCCAACGCCCTGCTCGCCCGCGGTCGATTCAAATAGCGCCTCCCAGGGGCGGAGCTGCTCGAGCAACGGCGCAAGCGTGTCGCAGGTCTGTTTGAGCTGCCGGCGTTTCTTGTCCGCGTCGTTCACATGCGCCACCGCCTCTGACAAGCGCCGGGCTGCCGACTCCAGCTCCTCCTGGCCGCCCCGTACCGAACGGCAAATCTTCTCGCTGCGGGCTGAGAGCTGGTCGATCCGCTCGGCCGCCTTGAGCAGGTCCTCGCCCAACAGTTTCCGGGCGTGGTTCACCTGAGCGATGATCTGAGAGGTCTCGGAGGCGGCCTTCTCGATCTTCTCGGTGGCCGCGGCGCTCTTTATCACGGCGTCGGCGGCATTCTTCTCGGCGCCCTCGGCGACTTTTGCGATCGAATCCACACAGCGCTGCGTCTGGGCCACGGCTTTGGCCGCACCACGCTTGGCGTCGACTTCGAGCGACTCGATCCGACCTTGTGTACCCTTGATCAGTCCACTGACCGCCTTCTTGGCATTACCGGTAACGGTCTCGACGCTGCCGCGCACTTCGCCCAGCAGTGCCTCCACCTGCTGCTGGGCGTCGGTCACGATCGGTTGCACCTTGCCCTCGGTCCTGTCGAGTAGGGCGTCGACGCGACGTTCGGTGTCCGTCAGAAGGTCGTTCACCCGCCCCTGAGCTTCAGCGACTCGTTCGCCGACGTTCGCGACGGCTTGCTCTCGCTTGGCAAGTTCCTCCTCAAACCGCTTGATCCTCGACTCAAAGGTTTCGTCGACCTGGCGCTCGAACATCGCGGCCGCATCGGTGACGCGCGACTCGAACTTCTCGGCCAGCCCTTCCAGCCGGGACGACGCTTCTTGGGCTTCCTTCCCGGCCGCGGTCAGTTGCCCAATGCGCTCCTGCACGAGGTCGATCTGCGATTGAAACGCCTTGAGCATCCGTGCGCTGACGCGCAAGCGCTCGTGGAGCCCGGCGGAGGCTTTGGAGGCTTGGCCTTTCGCCCCGTCGGCCTGTTCGAACTCGTCGCGGAGCAGTTGGGCGGCGCCGTTCGCCTGCTCGATCAGCCCCCGCAGCGTCTCGGAGAGCTGGTTGAACGCGTTCTGGTCGAGCACGCGCGGCGTGAGCAGAATGTCGTCTTGGTCGATGGTCATCGGTTCAGCGTCCGGGTCGATATCGGTTGGAGAAATACTCATCACCCGCTGCGCGGACGATTCCAGGTGGCTGGACTCCACCGGGGAAGTTTCGGGCGATTCTACAGCCCGGTCTCGTTGCTTTGACTGACGTGCATCCATGGCAAGTCTCCCGGCAAGGCCAGGTCGGCCGAAAACCCCGGGTGTTATCGGCGATCAGTCGTGGGAAGCTTGATCCGGGGCAGCCACGGCCGGCGTGGTGCGGACGAGCGCGGCGAGCGTCACTTGCCCGGCCAGTTGGCGCTGAGCCTCCCGCAGTCGCTGCACGATGGCTGAGCGGCGACCCGAACCGACCTCATCAACCATCGCAAATCCGATCTCGATGAGGCGATCGGCCGACACTTGCTCCGGCGGCTGCGCCAACGTCACCGCGGCGTCATCGCGCTCCAGACGGTGCAGATACCCGGCCGCTACGAGTCGATCGAACATTCGCCCGACGATCTGTTCCGCCACGCCCGTCTCCTCCGCCACGTGCCGAGGGGTGGTCGGCTGCCCACGCTCGAATCGCTCCGCCACGACTTGTGTGATGAGCAGAATCGACGCCGGATCGAACAGGCCGGTTGGTTCTTTTCGCTGCTCCAGCTCGTCAAGCCGGCGCCCGCCCAGCAACTGGAGCGTCGCCGCAACTTCCAACCCAAACAGCACGACCAACCACATCAGATACACCCAAAACATGAAGACCGGTATCAATCCCAGTGAGCCGTAGAGCTGTTGGATCGAAATCGCGCCTTCCAAGTACGCGCCCATCGTCCGCTTGCCAAGCTCTACGAGCACCGCGGCGATCAACGCGCCGAAGGCGGCGGGACGGTAGCTCACACCCGTGTTGGGAATCCATTTGTAGAGCGCGAACAGAACGATCCATGTCACAAAGAACGTCCAGACGATCGGGGCCGCCCGCAGGAGGTTCCACCAACCCTCGTGGTCTGACAGCGCCGCATTGAACGTATTGTTCAGATGCATGCTCATCGCGATCGCGGTGGGACCGAGCACGAGCACGGTGAAGTAGATCGGGAAACGGCGCATCCACGCGCGACCGCCCGGAGCTCGATACACGCTGTTGAAGCTGTTCTCGATCGTCACCATCAAGCTGATCGCGGAATAGATCAGCACCGCAACGCCGACCCACGTGATCGCAGCCAAGTTGAGATCCTTGACTTGGGACACGAAGCCCATAAGCCAGTCGCTCAATGATTGCGTTTCGCCGGCGACGCCGTCTGCGGCGTCGGTGGACGCCATCTGCACTGCATCCAAGCCCAGCGCGGCAAAGAGATCCCGTATGCGCTCCATGAATTGATCGAAGCCGCCGATCGCCTTGATCACGATGTCCACGTCGTCATCGCCGCGGCCGTCGCGGTGGCCGTCGATACGCTCATGCGCCCACTCCTTCGAACCTTCGTCATCGCCGCGGTCGGTACGGAACATTTTGGTCTCCGAGACGCCCCAATCGGTGTATCGTTTCGCGGTCGTCTTGCGCGGATGGTCGTATTTGTGCCCCGCCGAGAATACGACGTACTCCGGGCTGACCGCTTCGATGAACGGCGTCGAGCTTCCATTGTCCGCTCCGTGATGCGGCGCGATGATCACGTCGGAGTCGATCGGGATCACGACCGCGTTGTCCACCATAGAGATGGCTTCTCTACACCACGATCGGGTCGTCGAGGAGTTCGAGGCGTTTTTTGATGCGGCTCGGTCGACTCCTGCAGGAACGTATCGGTCGTACGTGATTAAAGCTTCGAGCGGAGCCGGGCGATTGTCGGCCATGCAGGATCATCTGGACCGGCTGGGAATCGAGTACGGATCGGTAATAAATGCTCGCAGAGCAAAGGGATACAACTATCGCAGCGGTGCCGATGAGGATTTTGACATATCTCCGGGCGACCTGGTTATTTCGGCCTTTCAGCCGAGATCGACGATTCTGAATGTGATGTTCGAGCCGACGCCTACGCTTGTAGATTCGATCACCTACGACATTACCGCCTGGGCGCTGCCGTATGTCTATGATGTCGAGGCCTATGCGACGACAGAACGGATCGATCCGGATGTCGCATTCCTATCGCCGGCGCAATCCTTGTCTGCCTCCGAAGAGCGTCCATACGCCTATCTGATCGAGTGGAAAGATCCCAACGACGTTGCTTTCCTGTCATCACTTCTGCAGAAAAACGTGCGGGTACGCTATGCGGAAAAGGCCTTTACGATCGGCGGGAGTAGCTATGCGCCGGGAACGCTCATCATTACGCGTACGGGGAACGAAAAACTCGGAGCGCGTCTGGACTCCATCGTCAGAGAGACGGCCGGAGAATTCAACGTGCGGGCAACCGGAGTTTCAACCGGTTTCGTCGACAGCGGCTCGGATTTCGGTTCGCGCGACGTCCACTACATCAAACGGCCGAACGTAGCGGTCGTTACCGGGTCGCCGGTTTCGTCCGGCGGAGTGGGGGTACTGTGGCACTACTTCGATCAGCAGATCGAATACCCGGTTACTCTCGTCGAGGCAGGCTCGTTGGGCAGCCTGGAGCTGGACAAATATGACGTCCTCATCCTGCCGAGCGGATCGTACGGCAAGATACTCTCGGAGTCCAGATTGGACACGTTGAAGACCTGGATCCGAAGCGGCGGACGACTCATCGCCGTGCAGAGCGCTGCGACGTTTTTTGCAGGCAAGGAAGGCTTCGCGATCAAGCAAAAGAAGGATGACGAGGAGGAGGATAAAGAGGATGAGAAGAGTGACGATGATGAGGACCGACTGAAGGCGTACGGGAACCGCCGGCGCGACCGCGTCACCCGGGGAATAGCCGGTGCAATTTACCGGGTGTCCGTTGACAACACCCATCCGCTCGCGTTCGGTTTCGACGACATATCCTTTTCGCTGAAACTCAGAACGAGCGCACCGGCTTACATGAAGGGTACATCTGCGTGGAATGTGGGCGTACTGAAAAAGGGATCCCTGGTGGCCGGACAGGTGGGATATGAGGCGGCGCCCAAGATCGAAGGCAGTCTGGCTTACGGGGTTCAGAACCTGGGAGCCGGAACGATCGTGTATCTGGTTGATGATCCGCTGTACAGGGGTTTCTGGTACAGTGGACGGCTTCTGGTCGGAAATGCCGTATTTATGGTCGGGCAACGCTGA
>JADFGE010000159.1 GCA_022567855.1 Planctomycetota bacterium
GTAGACGCCGTCGAGATCGTCGGGTGGGTAGAAGTCCGGCTCGTCCGTGAACACCCCGGGCACGTGGGTGTGGCCGACGAGGCAGAACTTATCGACCAGCTCGAAGATCTGCTGCATCTTGACCGGGGAATTCAACGCGTCCTCCGGGAAAAGATACTCGTTGATGGGCCGGCGCGGCGTGCCGTGTACGTACAGGAAATCGTCTTCGAGCACCCGTACCCGCAGGCGACTGAGGAACTCCCACCGTTTGGCGGACATGCCGTTGTCCGACTCCAGCTCGAACTGCTCGCGACTCCAATACGCGGCTTGCTCGGCCGCGACATTGAAGTTCGTCGGCTCGTAGAGAACCCCGAAGTCGTGATTCCCCATCAACGACCATTCACATCGCTCGGCCACGAGGTCCACGCACTCGACCGGGCTCGGACCGTAGCCCAGAATATCGCCAAGGCAGATGATGCGATCGACGTTTTGCGTATCGATATGATCGAGCACCGCCTGCAGCGCTTCGAGGTTCGCGTGAATGTCGCTGATGACGGCGGTTCGCACCGGTAGACTCCCGACGGCGGCCAAAACAAAGCCGATGCTAGGAGGGCGCTGGGCGGTCGTCAATGCACCGCTCGTCAGCCGATCGGCGGTGTCTGTACAATGCCCGGCCTTGCTCGACCAAACACAGAAAGGATCATGAATCGTGGCGGAGGCGAAGCACTATGACCTGATTGTCATCGGCGGCGGGCCCGGCGGATATGTCGGAGCCATCCGCGCCGCACAGCTCGGCCTGACCACCGCCTGCGTGGAGCGCGACAAGCTCGGCGGCGTGTGCTTGAACTGGGGCTGTATCCCGACCAAAGCCCTGTTGCACCAGGCAGAGGTTTACCGGGAAGCCGTGACTCATGGCGATCAATGGGGGCTCGAGTTCGACCGCGTCACGCTCAACTGGTCCAAGGTCATCGGGCGAAGCCGCGACCTCACTTCGACCCTCAACCAAGGCGTCGCGTACCTCTTCAAGAAGAACAAGATCGACCATCATCAAGGTCACGCCAGGATTCTCAGTGGTAAGACTGCGCACAGCCCGTGCCAGGTTGCGGTGCATGAGCCGACCGGCGACTACTACCGCGGGGCGGGCGCCGGGGAGCCGAAGATGACCCTGACCGCCGATCGTGTCCTTCTCGCCACCGGCGCGGCCCCGAAGCAGCTCCCGTTCGCGCCTTGCAACGGCACGTCGATCATCTCTTCATATGAAGCGATGAACCTCCCGACGCAGCCGAAGTCGATGCTCATCGTCGGCTCCGGCGCGATCGGAATGGAGTTCGCTTATTTTTACAATGCCTTCGGCACGGACGTGACCGTGGTGGAGCTTCTCGATCGAATCCTGCCTATTGAAGACGACGATGTTTGCAAGTTGGCGCAGCGCGTGTTCGCTAAGCAGGGGATGACCATTCATACCTCCCACACGGTCAAGGCGATCGATGCCGGTCCCGACGGCGGGCATACGGTCACGATCGTTGATGTCAACGACGAATCCAAAACGCAGACGATTGATTGCGAGGTTGTTCTCGTCGCGGTCGGTGTCCAGGGACGGTTCGACGGGCTGTTTGATGACAGTCTGGGCGTTGCGGTCGAGAAGGACCATATCAAGGTGGACTATCGGGGTGTGGCCGAGCCGACCTACCAAACGACGGTCCCGGGGATTTATGCGATCGGCGACGTCATTGGTCCGCCCTGGCTTGCCCACGTCGCCTCGGAGGAGGCGATCACCTGTGTCGAGCGGATCGCCGGTCACCAGACGCTTGGCGTCGACTACGACTCGATCCCCGGTTGCACGTACTGCAATCCGCAGATCGCTTCAATCGGTTTGACCGAGCGGGCAGTGAAGGAGCAAGGCATCGACTATAAGGTGGGCAAGTATCAACTCAAATCGCACGGCAAGGCGATTGCCGTCGGCGCCACGGACGGTTTCGTCAAGATGATTATCTCCAAGCCGTATGGAGAGATCCTCGGCGCGCACATCATCGGCGAGGATGCGTCGGAGTTGATCGCTGAGCTGGGCTTGGCCAAGCGGCTCGAAGCGACGGCTGAGGACATCATCTCCACGATCCACGCGCACCCGACGATGGCCGAGGGAATCCATGAAGCAGCGCTGGCCACCGAAGGCCGGATGATTCATAACTAGGGAAGAAGGCATTAGGGATTAGGGGAAGAGAAGCCGGACCTGACGATCCCGATTCCATCGGGAGAGGAAGGTCCGGGTAGCAGCGCCATGTTCTACGACACTGAGACCAACGATCATGGCTTGCCGCGGGACCCGTTCAAGTCGTGCGTGGCGCCGCGACCCATTGGGTGGATCTCGACGCTCAATGCGGACGGCGTGGCGAACCTCGCGCCGTTCAGCTATTTCAATGCGGTGTCGGGCGTGCCGCCACATGTGATGTTCTCGCCCGGGGGAGCGGGGCCGGAAGGCGTCGGCAAACATTCACTGCTGAACGTGCAGGCGACGGGCGAGTTCGTCGCCAACGTGGTGAGCTTGGCCCTGGCCGAGAAAATGGTGCGGACGTCAGCCGAGGCGGCGGCGGGCGTCGATGAGTTTGACCTGGCTGGACTCACCAAGGCGCCGTCGGTGCTGGTGAAGCCGCCGCGTGTGGCGGAGGCCCCGATTCACCTGGAGTGCCGGCACTGGAAGACGATCGAGATGCCGCAGGCCGGCGGCGTGCCGTGTCACTTGGTTATCGGGCGTGTGGTTGGTGTACACATCGCCGACGAGGTCATCGACGATGATGGATATGTGGACGTTCTGCGGTTTCAGCCGGTGGCCCGGCTGGGCTATCGCCAATACACGGCGGTCGAGCGGGTGTTCGAGATGAAGCTCCCCGTCCCACAAATCCGCCGAAGTTGATATATTGGATCTTCGATCGGAAGAAGTTCCAGCCTGTCCGGGGTTTGATCAATGAGAAGATGACCAGCAACGCGGTCCGCAACGACCGGATCGCGGTCGGTAATATGAACTGTAAGACGTTGCCAATCAAAAACTTACGTGTTTTATTGGCCGATCCGGCTCGAATCGGGTATCTTGGTGAGAGCTACAGGCGAAGGGGTTCCGGGCCGATGGGAGCGAATTATGACCACCACTACACAGCCACTGGCGACGAGCGTTGACTACTTCGAATCGATCTACGCCGATGCCCAGGGTGATGCGTCACGCATTCCTTGGGAGGATGGGCACGCTTCGGATGCCTTGATCAATTGGCTCAACACGGTGGCCCCGTCGTTGGTGCGGTGCGGCGCCCGCGTGGCCGTCGTCGGCTGCGGTTTGGGTGACGATGCCCGCGCGCTGATCCACCGCGGCTACGAGGTGACGGCCTTTGACTGCTCGGACACCGCCGTTCACTGGGCCCAATCGCTTGATCCGACCAATGCGGGTCTATACGTCCGTGCCAACCTCTTCGATCTTCCCCCGCGGTGGCATCATCGCTTTGATCTGGTCGTTGAAGTCAACAACCTTCAATCGTTGACGACCGACCTTCGACAGGAAGCCGCAACCGCCTTGGCGAACCTTCTCACGCCGCACGGGCGGTTGCTTGTCATCTGTCGCGCCGCCGAGACGCCGGCCGAGTTTGTGGACGGCCCGCCCTGGCCGCTCACGGAATCTGAGCTGCTCGAAGCGACCGCGCTGGCCGGACTCGTTCCGGACAGCCCGTTGTCTTCGTTTTGCGACAACGACGATCCGGCGGTGCTGCAACTCCGCGCGGTCTTCCGGCGCGTCTGAACCGCTGTCGTCGCTCGCCGCTTCCGACCTGGATGGTCTCTATTTACCAACGGAATTCCGTGCCGATCGCGCTCGTGTGTGGCGCACCGCTACACTGTGACGTATGACCGTGGAGTTCAAACAGGCGACGCTTGCCAACGGGCTGGATGTTGTGGCGGAGGTCGATCCGAGCGCGCACACCGCTGCGATCGGTTTCTTCGTCAAGACCGGCGCGCGCGATGAAGACCCGGCCGTCATGGGCGTCAGCCATTTCCTCGAACACATGATGTTCAAGGGAACCGACACGCGGTCCGCGGAGCAAGTGGACAAGGATTTCGACGACATCGGCGCCGATCACAACGCCTACACCTCCGGCGAAATGACCGCCTTCTGGGCCCACGCGCTGCCCGAGCATCTGCCCCGCACCGAAGAGATCTTGTCGGACATTCTGCGGCCCGCCCTGCGCGAGAAGGATTTCGACGACGAGAAGTCGGTGATCCTCGAGGAGATCGCGATGTACGAGGACCAGCCGTTCTGGGTCCTCTTCGAACGTGTGATGGAGGCGTACTTTCGGGCGCATCCGATGGCTCATCGCGTCCTTGGCACGCGCGACACCATCGAGTCGATGCAGTGTCGCCAGATGCAGGCGTACTTCGCCCAGCGCTACGCACCTGACAACACGGTGGTGGCGATGGCCGGCGGTCTCGACTTTGACGCGATGACCCAATGCATTGAACAGCATTGCGGGCATTGGGAACCGACACAACCAACTCGACAATACGACGCGATCGAACTTGACGACGATGATCTGACGATACGTTCGGCGAAAGTCAATCGGCACTACTGCATCATGCTCGCACCTGCGCCGGCCCAACAGGACGATGATCGCTACGCCGCGGCGATACTCGCACAGATTCTCGGTGATGCTGAGGGATCACGCCTGTATTGGGCCCTGGTGGAGACCGGGCTGGCCGAGGAGGTCCGCGCCGAGTACGACGGTCACGATCGAGTCGGTCAATTCGTCGTCTACTTCGTCTGCGACCCCGACGAGGCGGAGAAGGTCCAGCGGATCACCTGCGAACAGATCGAAACGCTGAGCGAGGCGATCACCGAGGATGATCTGGTCCGCGTGCGGAGCAAGATCGCCACGAGCGTTACGCTGCACGGGGAGTTGCCCGCCGGGCGAATGCAGCGTCTGGGACGGCTGTGGACCTACGCCGGTGAATACCGCTCGTTGGAAGAGGAACTGCGACGGATCGACGCGGTCACGCTCGATGATCTCCAAGCCGTCTACCGCAAGTACCCTTTCTTGCCCCGAGTCACCGGCCGAATGGGACCGGAATCAGCCGCCGGCTGAGCTGAACGGCTACGGTCCCGGTTCCGGGAAGGCCCAGGTCATTGCCTTCGGTTCGGCGCCCAACACTTCCCGAATGTACGCCCCGAGCAGCCGGTTAGCGCGATCGACGGCTGAAGCGTCGGCCGTGTCGACTGACTCGCCGCCGGCCACCGCCCGAAGCAGCGCGATCGTTTCCAAGCGGACGCGCCACCGATCACCCGCGCCGGTGTCGGCAACCACGCCGCCCGCGGCCGCCGAGAACGCCAACGTCGAAGATTCAGCTTCGAACGGGCGACCCGTCTGGGCGTCGTGATCCAGTTGCGGTCGGTATCCCGTCTCGCACAGAATCGACCACTGGAACCGTAGAAGTGTTATGGCGACCTGATCCGTGTCGTCAAGCGCAGCCAACGATCGCCTGAACTCGTCGAAAAGTCGGGGGTGTGGGTCATGCTCACTGAGCATGTGATGGATGAGGTCAGCCATATACAGACCCGCGCGATTCGCCGCCAAACGCTGCCGCAGCGCCCGATAGAGTTCCTCAAGGTGCCACTCGGTGATCGTGGCCAGGTCCCGATTCGGTTTGACGATCGCGACGACCTGTCCGCACGTGAGCAGATCGATCCCGCCGGAGAACTTGCCTTTGGCGCGCTTGGACCCTTTGGCGATGCCCCGCAGCACGCCGTGCGCTCGCGCAAACAGGCTCACCGTCTGAGACGTTTCCGAGTAATCCCAGCGGCGGATGCAGATGGCGCTATCGGTGATGGTCGGCATTGGTAAGGATCGGAGATCGGAGGCTCTGGGCACGGCGTTATGGTTGGGAACGGATTCTTCGGTCGATATACTGATCACTATGGCCGACACCGCAAGCGCCGCCGGACATCGCCCTCGCGCCGTCGCGCTGATGAACCAAAAGGGAGGCGTGGGCAAGACGACGACGGCCGTGAATCTCGGCGCGGCGATCGCCGAGGCCGGGCGCCGCGTCTGCCTGATTGATCTTGATCCGCAGGCTCATTTGACGTTGCACTTGGGTATCGATCATGAGCAGATCAAGCATACGACGTACGATCTGCTCGTCGATCCTGATTGTCCAGCGGCGAACTGTCTGGTCACCGCTGCCCCGAACCTGGACGTGATTCCCTCGGAGGTCGATCTGGCCGCCGCCGAGATTGAGTTGGCCCGTCGGCCGGATCGTCAGCAGATCCTGTCGCGGAAGTTCGCGGCGATTGAAGACCGCTACGACGTCGTGCTGATCGACTGCCCGCCGAGTCTTGGGCTGCTCACGCTCAACGCCCTGGCGCTGGCCGGGGAAGTGCTCGTGCCGTTGCAGGCGCATTTCCTGGCCTTGCAAGGGCTGGGGAAACTGCTTGAAACGGTCGGTCTTATTCGTCAATCCGTGAATCGGGATTTGCGCGTCGCGGGCATTATCCTTTGTATGCACGAGAAACAGACATCGCTGGCGAAGGAAGTCGTCGCCGACCTGGAGTCGTTCTTCCAAGCGGCGCGCAGCCAAGACGTTCCCTGGCGGGACTGCCAGGTACTTCGACCGGTGGTTCGGCGCAATATCAAGCTTGCCGAAGCGCCCAGCTTTGGTCAAACGATCTTCGATTACGCGCCGTGGTGCGCCGGCGCGAACGACTATCGCATCCTGGCTCAGCGGCTCATCGAGACGTGGGACGCCCAGACCGAATCCGCCGTTGACAACGCGCAGGCGTCGGCCACGATCGAAGTTACGTCCCAACTCGTGTCGAGGCCGCGAACAGTACCGACGCCACAGGCCCGCGTCAGCCGCCGGGGCCCAAAGGCCGCGCGGTATGACCAAGCAAGGTGACTTCTAACGCAACCAAGTACCTGCGGCGCCTGACGAAACCTTGGCGCGTGGTTTTTGTCTTCTATGCGTGCGCGCTGACGGTCGCCACCCATTGGCCCCAGCTCGAT
>JADFGE010000160.1 GCA_022567855.1 Planctomycetota bacterium
CGAGGCTGAGATCGCCTATGCCCTCATCGCCTTGCCGACCGATTACGACGCCTGGCGGCCAAGGGAGGCGACCGCCGATCAAGCCTCATTGCTCGACGAGATCATCGGGAACCTCAATCGCGCGACACAGGCCTCGGTCGAGCTGATCAAGGCCGCGCTGAGCGACGTCTCGATCTTGCGCGAGCAGCCGAGCCCGGCGCACGACGCCCTGCGCCTGGCGATCTGGTCGGACAAATCCAAGATCGATCCCGCCCAGGTCAAGCGACTGGCCGTTCTTTGGGGTCGATACTTCGACGGGTAAATTCGCCAGATGATGCGTCAGAACTCCGCAAGACCCATGGAGGCGGCGAACGTGGTGTCGTCGCGGATCTGGTCGTACCGGATCTGGATCGTGAGATTAAAATCAGGGAAGCTGCGCGTCACGCCGAGTTGAACTGCGCGGAACTCATCTTCGCGCAAATCCCATTGCGGCCGCAGCCTTACGCGGTACTTCGGCGTGAGCCGGTAGTCCCATCCGATCCCCAACAGCTCGTTGTCGCTGACGTCGATGTAGCGAAACTCAACAAAAGTTAGGAGCAGCGGATTGTGGCGAAGCTCGGCGCCGATGGAGCCGCGGGCGACCGTGCTTAGGTCCAGGTCGTACGTCGCTTCGCCGACGAACGAGAGGTGGTCGCTGGGCAACCATTGGAAGGAGGTGAACACGTGGTCGCCAAACTGCGAGTACTCCGGCCGATAGTCGAAGAACTGCGGCGTGGGTGACTCCCGGTCGCCGTCGCCGGAGCCGAGGACCAACGCTGCATCGACGGTCAGCACGTCCACCGACCGCCAGCGTCCCGGTCCGCCGCGCTGCGTCTGCCATGTGTTGCGCAACGCCAGCTCGACGATCGACCCCGTTCCCAGCGACTCGACCGCCAGGTCGTACAGCGGCAGGTCGGATTGATCGACGTCGCTGTAGCCGTACCACAGGGTAAGCCTGGGCTCGATGAGGTGACGCAGGCGGTGCAGATCGAACAGCCGACTCTCGACGCTGTTGTCGATCCGTTGGATCTGCGTGTTGAAGCGAACACCGGCTGCGCCAAACAGCCGCATGGAGTCAGCATCGGAGGAGAAATCCTCAAAGTCGTCGTCGTACGCGGTGACTCGGCCGACGAGAAACGGCGCGATCTTCACATTGCCCCACGAGCCGGGCATCACGATCTCGTGTCGTGAGTCGAAGCGATTGACAAAGTCGGTGTTGAGTCCGGCGGCGCGAAGCGTATCCGAGATTCGCGTGTCGTCATCAATACCGAACGCTCGTCCTCGCACGCCGAGTTCGCGCGGCGTGCTGCGCTCCAAGCTGAATCGCAGCCGGCTGATGCGCGTTTCTCCGGAATACGTCACTCGATCATCGAACCAGGAATCTCCGTAGCGTCGGTAGGCGACCTCCGGGAGCCGTTCGACCTGCAACTGGCGGCTGGCCAGAAGATAGTCGTTGGAGACGAAGTCGTTCAGATCGGTTTTGGCAAGGACGGTCAACGCCTCGTTGCCCTTCACGCGCTTCAAATAGAGGCTTGTTTCGTACTCGCGGCGCTCGGCGAAATCATTTTCTCGCCATGCGGTGATGAAGGTCTCGTCGCTGATCCACGCCACTTGGGCTTGGAGCATCCAGTTGCGGTCCAGCCGCATGATGTGTTCCCACAGGGCGACGCCGCGCAGCTCCTCATTGTGCTCGACCTCGCGTCCGGAGGATGTCCGGTCCACGCCGTCGTCGTAGAGGCCATATAGCTCAGCCGAGCCGGCGCCGTGCTCCATGTCGTAGGACAGATCGAGTCCGAGCGCGGCGCCGCGCTTGGAGAAGCCGTCGATCCGCAAGCCGGCCTGCATCCGTTTCGGCTGGTCCATACCCAACAACGAGAAGACGTCCCATCGCGTTTCCACGCGCACCCCGTCGTTATCGCGCGTCCCGATCGACACGCTTCGCAGCGGAACGTCCTGTACCGTGCCGCTGAACTTCGGCCAGTAGAGAATAGGGGTCTCGCCGACCCGCAGTGTGTTGCCGCGACCGTCCAAATGGATTTCCGTATCATCCGGATCGCTCGTCGAGGTGCGGCGTGTCACGGTGATTCGTTCGGACCCGATCGAAAGATGCGGCGTGAAGAACTCGCTGGCCGAGGCCCGAACGTCCTTGCCCGTCCACTGATTCGCCGCAATCTGTCGCAACTCTTCAGCCCGGATGTACACGGGAAGGCGCCCGCGATCGGCGTACGTCCGCATCACGGCGTTGAGCATGACGGCCCGGCCGGTGCGAAAGTCGTAGTACACCTGCGGGGCGCGAACCTGGTACTGCCCCTGCTCGGCGATTACGTTCACGTTCCCCTCAAGATAGATTCCGCGGATCGACTCGGCTTCGAGCCGCCCCGTCAACATCTCCTCAATCGAACCGGGGTCTGTGAAGACGACCGCGCGCTGCGCCGAGAGCATGAGCTGTGAGATCGCCTGCCCGGCGCCGGATGCGACGTACTCGACGACGACCGAGCCGGTCAGCGTGACGGTGTTCTCTTTCTCGCCGGTCGTGAACTCCAGTCGGTCCCACGAGAACCATACGGTGGCGTCCGGCGCCAGCAACGGCAGCATCCGGCCTTCGCGCGGCGGGAGCGTGACGTCGGTTGGCAGCGCCGCCTGATCTTGTTCCTGGGGTGGGGCCGTCTCAACCTGCACCCGTTGACGAAGCGGCGGAGGCGGCTGGGCCAGGGTGCGGCGCAAGTACTCGGCCAACCGCTGTTCAGCACGCTGCAACAACCCGCTCGCAGCCGGTCGCTTTTCGTCGAGCAGGCTGACCTCCAGCGACACCGCGCCGCGGGCGCTGCCGGTCACCAGCACTCGGTTGCCCTGCACGCCCAGACCCGCGCGCTTGGTCGGATCGTCCACTCGGTCGAAATACATGGCGATCTGGTTGATCAACCCCTCATCGCTCGGGATGCGATTGATCCAGACCGCTGCGGCGTCGGAATGAAACGTGTACGCGCCGATGCTGATCTGCACGTCGCCGTGAAGCACCAGGCGCTTCGTGTCGTCCACGCTCCATGCGCTGGCGCGCAACGCCTTGATTCGTACGTCGCCTGTGATCGGCTCGATCGGCAGGACGAACCCGCTGATCCGGTCGCCGGTGATTGGAACGCGTCGCTGTGCGATGGCCGGTTGATCGGCCAGACTGATCGCCGCCAAAATGACAACGGCGCAGCGCAGCGTGACGCCATCCCTGTCAGCGCGCCTCCCACGGCGAATTACCGCACCGGCATCCACCACGCCGCGGATCATACGGTGGGATACGCGGACTCACAACAGGACGGTTTCTCTCGAACAGGCTGCACCGAGTCACAGGTTTCTAGCGAGCCGGCCCGTGCCGGGCCGGTGGACGTGGCAGACACCTTGCGCTCGAATGCACGATGACGTCGGACGTCCACCGGGTTGACACAACCCGGCTCGCCCGAGCCCCTAGGGTCCACATAGTGGACCCTACGGGCTGATGGCTTATGACGCCTACTCCGCGAACATCGCCTCGATGAACGACTCCGGATCGAACGCCTCGACGTCATCCAGCGTTTCACCCACGCCGATCAGCTTCACCGGGATGCCCAGCGCATCATGGATGGCCACGACGATCCCGCCTTTGGCCGTGCCGTCCAGCTTGGCTAGAAATATCCCCGTTACGTCGATCGCCTTGCTGAAGATTTGAGCCTGGGCGATGGCGTTTTGACCGGCGGTGGCGTCCAGCACCAGCAAGACCTCGTGCGGGGCCCCCGGAATTTTCTTGGCCATCACATCACGGATCTTCGTGAGCTGCCGCATGAGGTTTGCCTGGGTGTGCAGTCGTCCCGCCGTGTCGATCAGCAATGTGTCGACGCCTCGCGCCAGGGCGGCGTCGCAGGCATCGAACACCACCGCCGCCGGATCGGCCCCCGGCGCGCCCTTGACGACATCAACGCCCAACCGCGTCGACCAAATCTCCAGTTGCTCGACCGCCGCAGCGCGGAACGTGTCCGCGGCCGCGAGCAGGACGCTGCGCCCCTCGTCGGTAAGCGACTTGGCAATCTTCGCGACGCTCGTTGTCTTGCCTGATCCGTTGACACCGGCGACGAGGATTACCGTCGGGCCGGTCGGCGCCACCCCCAGCCGGCGATCTTCCTCGTCCCATCGTGCGACAAGTTGGAGTTTGAGGAACTCCAACGCATCTTCGCCTCTGGCGACACGTCCTTCACGGTAGGCGGTGCGTAGGCGGTCAATGATTGCCTCCGTGCCCGCAACCCCGACATCCGCGGCGATGAGTTGAGCTTCGATCTGGTCGATCAACTCGTCGCTGAGCGTCCGGCCCCGCAGCAAGCTCCCCAGCCCGCCCCCGAGGGCTTGGCGCGTGCGGGTCAAGCCCTTGCGGATCGCGCTGATGGTGGAGACAAACAGGCCCACGACTACTCGGCGCCTCCGCTTGTCGTGTCCCGGCTGGCCGTGTCAACCTCGCGCTGCGACTTGTAAATCTTGTCGAGTACGCCGTTGATGAACAAGGGCGACTTCTGGGTGCTGAACTCCTTGGCGAGCTCCACCGCCTCGTTGATGGCGACCTTCGGCGGCGTATCGGAGCTGGTGATCTCAAAGTACGCCAGGCGAAGAATGTTGCGATCGACGACGGGTTGGCGATAGGTGGGCCAGTCGGGGGCGAGTTTGGCCACGACGGCGTCGGCCTCCTCGTGCAGCGCCCATGCCCGCACCGCCAATTCAAAGCCTTTCTCGTGAACGTCATCGTCGCCGGCCGACTGGGCCAGCGAATCGCGCACGATCTCGGGGGTGTCGGCGCTGCCGGCGTCGAACTGATACAAGGCTTGCAACGCGCAGCGGCGGATGTCACGTGACCGTGCCATCTCAACATTTCCCCTTGGGCGGCGGGCATTGCAGCGACCGGATGGTGCAGGCGGCCTCGATGGCTGCGGTCATCGCCTCGGCGCCCTTGTTGCCTTTCGCGCCGCCGGCGCGGGCTTGGGCCTGGGCCAGCGTTTGGCAGGTCAGCACGCCGAACGACACGGGTACGCCCGTCTGCGCCGTGATCATCGTCAATCCTTGTGCGAGCGCGCTGGCGATGTACTGGTCGTGTGTCGTTTCGCCTGAGATCACACAGCCGAGGGCCACCACCGCGTCAATATCATCGCGCACCGCCAGCGCGCGGGCGATGGCGGTCAGCTCGAACGCGCCGGGGGCGGCGACGACACGAAGGTTCTCCTTCGAGCCTCCCGCCGAGATAAAGCGCTCGATCGCCGCGGCGGACATCGCCTCGGTGATGGGCGCGTGATACCGGCTGACGGCGAGTCCAATCCGCAGCCCGGCAGCGTTGGCGGTATTCTCCGGGTCGGCAAACATTCTGGTAAAAAAGCGGCGTAGCGGCGTGCGGGGTATGGTGACGGGCGCATACTACGAGCCGCCGCCATTGGGATCAATTCGACCCGGTGCGATCCGACACCCGGTACGATGCACCCGTGGCAGCCCTGCTGGTCAAGATCGTCTCGGCTATTCAACTCACGCGCCTCACCATGGCCTTTGGCGCCGTGGCCGACGTCTGGTTCATCATCCTGCTCACCCGGGCCAACGAGGAATACAACTACCTGCCGGTGTGGAATATGCCCTTGTTCGTCGCCCTGCTCGCCGGGGTGGTGGTGGCGGTTGGCCTGTATGCGTATGGGGCCTCACTCAACGATGTGCTGGATGTGAGGCACGATACGGCGTTCAGTCCCGATCGGCCGATACCCGCGGGGCACATACGTCCCGCCCAGGCGGCGGTGGTGACGGTGGGATCGTTGATCGTTGCCGTGCTGGGAGCGGTGTTTTTGGGGATGTGGGCGGTGTGCATCACCCTCCTCACCGCGGCGGGGTTGTTGTTCTACAACGCCGCAGGCAAGTTCATTCCCGCGGTCGGGGTGCTGACGATCGGCCTGATCCACGCGGCCCATATGCTGATCCCCAATCACCAGCTCACGTTCATGCTCCCCGTGTGGTTCGTGATGACGCACACCATGGCGATCGCCACCGCGGTGCATGTGTTGGAGGACAAGCGTCCTCGTTTTTCCCGGCGAAGCGTGATAGTGCTGGTAATCGGATGGTGCGCCTGGTCGATCATCATCCTCGGCGCGGGGATGAGCGCGATCTATGGTGAGTTCATTCCGCGCTCGGGAGGGCGCCCTTCCAGGATCGACGCCTATACCGTATCGATTCTGCTTGCCGTGGGAATCAGTTTGCTTCTGATGTTCTCGCTGCCGCTCGAGCGCTGGAAGAAACGCTTCCGGGGACTTGCGGTTGTCGCTTCGCTTGGACTCGCTCCGGGCTTTTTCGCCGCGATGATTCTTGGACCCTGGTTTGGAGAGGTCAGCTACGAGAGCTTTCGGGCGCTGTTCGTATCTCCCGCGACCGGGGAGTGGGTTTTCCAGTTCCGGGACGTTTTCTTTCTTCCCGACATTGGCGGGCTCATCGGAGAATACAGCCTGGTAGCGCGCGGCCTCCCCGACGCCGGCATGATGTTGAGCGCTCTGCCCCTGGCCCTGGCGGCCTACGTGATCGGCTTCGGGGACATCATTACGGGAACCGCCATTGTCAACGACGCCGCTCCGCATCGGCCGGACGAGAAGATCCCCATCGACGAGAGGCGCACCCACCTCGCCATCGGAATCCGTAATCTCGTTCAGGTCGTTGCAACCGGGCCGTTCTTTCCGTTGCAAGGGCCGCTTTGGGCGGGGGCGACCGTTGTCGTCGCCGAACGCTACCGGCGCGGCCGCCGGGAAATGGACTCGATCTTTGGAGGAATCTTCAGCTATCTTCTTTTCGGTTTGCCGATTTTTTATTTCGTCCGGCCGTACTTGGAGCTGTTCCGCCCGGTCCTCGATGTCGCTTTTTCCCTGACCTTGATCTTGACCGGTTTCGCCTGCGCCTACGTCGCGCTTTCGATGCCCC
>JADFGE010000161.1 GCA_022567855.1 Planctomycetota bacterium
ACTTTTGATCGTGGACTGGACCCCGCTGGAGGTGGCCGCGATCCTGATCTTCGTCGGCATGCTGTTCGACGCCATCGACGGCTCGATCGCCCGGCTCGCTCAAGTCCAATCCGATCTCGGCGCGCAGATCGACTCGCTGGCGGACATGGTGACGTTCGGCGTGGCGCCGGCGTTCCTGACCTTGCGCCTCGTGAGTCTCGAAACCGCGGACGGCGGACTCATCATCGGACCCGGGGCGGACAACGTCCTGGGGAAGATCATCTGGGCGGCCGCAGCAGTGTACGTGTGCTGCGCAGCGATGCGCCTGGCCCGGTTCAACCTTGAGATCACAACGAACAACCGGGGGCACACTAAGCAATTCCACGGGCTGCCCACACCCGGGGCGGCTGGGGCCCTGGCCGGACTGATCGCCCTCCATCAACATCTGCTCGTGACGAAGTTCGGCGATCACGTTCCGGCGGCGTTCGTCCGCGGCGCGGCACTGGGCATTCCCGTCATCATGCTCATCTGCGGCATCGTGATGGTCTCAAACATCTCGTATGTGCATGTCACCAACCGGTTCGTTCGCGGACGGCGCAGCTTCGCTTATGCGGCTCGATTGATTGTTCCCGTCGCGTTGCTTGTATGGTTTTTGGAGGAGACCCTGGCGGTGGCGTTCACCGGCTACGCGTTGTCCGGACCGGCTCGTCTCATCGTCGCACGCTTTCGACGGAAGCGTTCAACTGACCCGAAGCACCCTGCCGATCCCTCGTAAGGACAGACGCCGATCGCAACCCGCATCGACTTCCCTGCGCGGGGACGATACCCTTTCGGCCTGATGAGTCAGACCAATCCGACGATTGTTCGTACGCGATTCGCGCCCAGCCCCTCGGGCCCGCTCCACGTCGGGGGCGCCCGTACGGCCCTGTTTTGTTGGGCCTACGCCAAGGCTCATGACGGCTCGTTCATTCTGCGCATCGAGGACACCGACCAAAAGCGATCATCCGACGCCGCCTGCCAGGCGCTGATGCATGATCTGCGTTGGCTTGGCATCGACTGGGATGAAGGGCCGGAGTTCGATGGCATAGGCGGCGGTGACTTCGGCCCGTATTTCTGCTCCAAACGACTGGATATCTATCACAAGTACATTGACCAACTTATCGATGAAGGCAAGGCCTATCGCGCCTTTGAGACGCCGCAGGAATTGGACGCGGCGCGCAGCGATGCAAAGCGTCAGAAGCACAACTATCGCTACGATCGGTCGGCGCTGAAGCTCGATCAGGCGACGATCCAAGCGTATCTGGACGAAGGGCGTCCTTATGTTGTTCGCTTCACGCTGCCGAATGACGAGCCGATTCTTGTGCGCGACGAGGTGCGCGGCGAGGTCACGGTCGATCCGAAGGAGATGGATGATTTCGTCATCCTCAAAGCCGACGGCTATCCAACGTATCACTTTGCCGTAGTCATCGACGATGAGTCGATGAACATTACGCACATCATCCGGGGGCAGGAGCATCTGAACAACACGGCCAAGCACGTGCTGCTTCAGGATGCGCTTGGCTTTCGTCGGCCGGTGTTCGCGCATCTCTCACTCATCTTCAATCCCGATGGCTCGAAGATGTCCAAGCGCGAGAAAGCGAAGGCCGCGCGTAAGGCGGCGAGCGCTTTCTTGCAGTCAAAGCCAACTGAGGATGTTGAGGCGTGGCTATCGCACTTGACCAGTTTCGATATGAAGATCGGGGATCTCGTACGCAATAGTCAACAGAGACACCTTCACCTCTATCAAGAAGTAGAGCATCTCTTCTCACCCACCGATTTTCGGAGTTTCCTTGACGGTGACACCGACGAGCCGGGCATCGCGCACTTGATCGCAGACGATCTCGGTGTTGATCTACCAGAGATCGATGTGCAGGATTTTCGAGTCTCCGGCTTCTTGCCCCAAGTGCTGGTCAACTACCTCGCTTTGCTGGGTTGGTCGCCGGGCAACGATGTCGAGAAGTTCGATCACGCGTTCTTGATCGAGCACTTCGATCTCGATCGGATCATCAAATCACACGCCAAGTTCGACCGCGACAAGCTCCTCGCGTTCAACCTCGATGCGATCCAGGCGATGTCACCCAAGCAGTTCCACGACCTGTGGTACGCGCATTGTCGTGAGTATCATCCCAAGTTTGTCGAGAAACTCAGCCCCGAGCGGTTTGACATGCTCGCGGCGGCCAACCAGAGTCGATCCAAGACGCTCGATGATACGGTGAAGTCGTCGCAGTTCTTTATCATGGCGGACGATGCGATTGAGTACGAGCAGACCAAGGCTGTGCGCAAAGCGCTGTGCAACGGCGACCCGAGTGGGTACGACCACTTAGCCGCGATCAAACCGCTGCTGGCTGATCTAACCGATTGGACAAAGGATGCAATTGAACCGGTTGTGGACAAGTATTCCCAAGAACATGCCAATGGAAAGCTCGGCAAAGTCGCCCAGCCCCTGCGCATTGCGGTCAGCGGCTCAACCGTCAGTCCTGCGATCTTCGAGACGCTTGCTATCCTGGGGCGTGAGGCCGTCGTGAATCGCATCACACGGTGCCTGGCTAACCGTCAACAATTCCTTGATACGTCCAACGCATGACTACCGCTGAAGCTCAACCCGCGCTTGATTTCGTTCGTCAGATCGTGGCCGAGGACGTAAAGGCGAACAAACACGCCGGCCGAGTCGTGACGCGTTTCCCGCCCGAGCCCAACGGCTATCTCCACATTGGCCACGCCAAAGCGATATGCCTCGATTTCGGCGTGGCGCAGGAGTTCGGCGGGACGTGTCACCTGCGTTTTGATGATACCAACCCGACCAAAGAAGAGCAGAAATACATCGACGCGATCAAGGCTGACATCCGATGGCTCGGCTTTGAGTGGGGTGAGCACGAATACTACGCCTCGGACTACTTTCAGCAGCTTTACGATTGGGCCGTCGCGCTCATCACCGAGGGCAAAGCGTATGTTGACGAGCTTACCGCCGAGCAAATCCGTGAACATCGCGGAACGTTGACCGAGCCCGGGCGCGAGAGTCCATCTCGCAATCGCAGCCCGAAGGAGAACCTCGATCTGTTTGAGCGAATGAAGAACGGCGAGTTCCCCGACGGTTCGCGCGTGCTGCGGGCGAAGATCGACATGGCTTCGCCGAACCTGAACATGCGCGATCCGGTGCTGTATCGAATCCTGCACGCAACCCATCCGCGCACCGGCGAGGCGTGGTGCGTCTATCCGATGTACGACTGGGCGCATGGACAATCCGATTCAATCGAGGGGATCACGCATTCGCTGTGTACGTTGGAGTTCGAGGATCATCGGCCGCTGTATGATTGGTTTGTCGAGCAGTTGGGGATTCACCATCCGCAGCAGATCGAATTCGCCCGGCTCAACCTGACCTACGTGGTCATGAGCAAGCGCAAGCTGCTGGAGTTGGTGGAGGACCGCCACGTCGATGGTTGGGACGATCCGCGCATGCCGACCCTGTGTGGTTTGCGCAGGCGCGGCTATACGCCCGAGGCCATCCGGAATCTGTGCGCTAAAGTCGGCGTGACGAAGCACAACAGCCTGACTGATGCGGCGCTGCTCGAACACACGCTGCGAGACGATCTGAACAAACGATCGCCGCGCGTGATGGGTGTGCTGCGACCGCTTCGCGTGGTGATCGAAAATTATCCCGAGGATCAGGTCGAAGAGTTGGAGGCGATCAACAATCCCGAAGACGAGTCGATGGGCACGCGCACAGTGCCATTCTCGCGCGTGGTGTATATCGAGCGGGATGATTTCCGTGAGGATCCGCCGAGGAAGTTCTTCCGCCTCGCACCGGGCAAGGAAGTCCGCCTGCGTTATGCGTACTTCATCACCTGCACGGACGTTGTAAAGGACGAGAACACCGGCGAAGTCACGGAGCTTCGCTGCACGTACGATCCTGCCACGCGCGGCGGCGATTCCCCCGACGGCCGCAAAGTCAAAGGAACACTGCACTGGGTGTCCGCATCGCACGCACTCTCAGCTGAAGTTCGCTTGTATGATCGCCTGTTCACGGTGCCGGACCCGACCGGTGATAAGAGCGGCAAAGATTACCGCGAGTTCTTGAATCCCGACTCGATCGAGGTGTTGACCGATTGCAAGGTGGAGCCGAGTTTGGGGAACGCGCAGCCGGGCGATCGGTTTCAGTTCGAGCGGCTCGGGTATTTCTGCATCGATCGCGATTCATCCGATGGGCGACTCGTCATCAATCGCACGGTGACGTTGCGCGACTCGTGGGCGAAGATTGAGCAGGCTTCGTCAAAGAAATGAGCCCGTACATGGAGCGAGTAGAAGATCACCTGAAACAGATGCAAGGCCAATCGCCGAGCAGCGTCGTCGCACTGATGAGCAACCTCATCGACTACGCGGGCCTGTTTCCCCCGGCCAAGCTTGATATGCCGGCGACCGTGCGCAACTACGCCGACTATCTGTCGAGCCCCGAGGCGTGGATGCTGGGGCGGCTGCTTGTCCCGGCCGGCCGGCTGGATGAGTTCGAACCGTGCGCTGCATCGTTGCTCCCTCACGACGATGAGGCTGAACCGTGGCGGATCAGTTGTCTGATCGCACCCGCCGGGGAGCGGCAGCTCGATGAGGATCTGCAACGGATTGCCTCGTTCAATAACCACCACGCGGCGCCGGATGAAGGTTTGGCAATAATCGACGTCATCGAACTGCGCGCGGATTCAGCTCAGAAGATCGATGATGCGCTCGACATGATCGCGGATGAGCTGTTTGCATTCTTTGAGCTGCCGATCGAGGATGATCCGCGGGGGCTGATCGCCGCCCTGGCCGGCGGTGACGCCGGGGCGAAGGTGAGGACGGGCGGAGTGACAGCTGACGCCGCGCCGGCGCCTGCCCTGCTCGCCCGGTTCATCGGCGCTTGTGCATCTGCCAACGTCCCGTTCAAGGCGACGGCGGGGATGCATCATCCGTTTCGTTATCACGATGATTCCGTCGGCGCGAGGATGTTCGGCTTCCTGAACGTCTTTGTCGGCGCTTGCCTTGCTCATGAAGTGCAACTCGACCAGGAATTACTTGCCGATCTATTGGACGATGAATCGAGTTCGTCCTTTCGTTTCGATGCTGAAGGATTAGCCTGGCGCGAGCATCGGCTCAGTCAAGATCAGATCACCGACGCGCGAAATCACTTCGCCGTCTCGTTTGGTTCATGCTCGTTCGACGATCCGCGAGACGGCCTACGAAAACTAAAGCTCCTGTAAGTCCCTACCTACCATGCCGACTCTTGATCAAACACACGATCCCTCACTACGTAGTTGGATTGAATCCGCCAACGAACCGAACTGCGATTTTCCGATTCAGAACTTGCCGTTTGGTGTTTTTCGACGCAAAGGCGCGACGGAACGACCACGCATCGGCGTGGCCATCGGTGACTGCGTGCTCGATGTGGCTGGATGCGTCGAAGCCGATTTGCTCGATGGGATCGACCCGGAATCAGCTTGCGTCCTCAGTGCGTCGTCGCTCAATCAATTCATGGCGAAGGGCAGGCGTACGTGGTCGATCGTCCGACGCGCGCTGAACGCTCTATTGCAGGCGGGCAACACTCGACTGCGCGATGACGACCAGCGCTGCGAGCAGCTTCTTGTGTCGATGCACGAGGTCGAATGTCTTCTGCCCGCGCAGATCGGCGACTATACCGATTTCTACGCCTCGATTCATCATGCGACGAACGTCGGCTCGATGTTTCGCCCCGACAATCCGCTCCTGCCAAACTACAAGAATCTGCCGGTCGGGTATCACGGGCGCGCCAGTTCGATCGTCCCCAGCGGCGCGCCGATTCGCCGGCCGATGGGGCAAACCAAAGCGGACGACGCCGATCTTCCCACCTTCGGTGCGTCTCGATTGCTCGATTACGAACTGGAGATTGGCTTCTTTGTCGGGCCGGGCAACGTGCTCGGACAGCGCATCACAATGAACGAGGCGCGCGACCACATCTTCGGCCTGTGTATCCTCAACGACTGGTCCGCGCGCGACATCCAGAAGTGGGAGTATCAACCACTGGGGCCGTTCAACGCGAAGAACTTTGCGACTACGATTAGTCCGTGGGTGGTGACGTTGGACGCGCTGGAGCCGTTTCGACTCGCGAGCAATCCACGTGGTCCGGATGATCCGCCGGTGTTGGAGTATCTTCAGCCGATCGATGAAATGGCCTACGACATCACGGTCGAGGCGTATATCTGCTCAGCGCAAATGCGAGAATCCGACACGGCTCCGATGCTGATCAGTCGCGGTACGTTTACGGATATGTATTGGACGATTGCGCAGATGCTCGTGCATCACAGCTCGACCGGTTGCAACATGAACCCGGGCGATCTCTTGGCCAGCGGCACCATTTCCGGCACGAGTGAAGATTCGCGCGGCTGTCTGCTGGAGCGCACCTGGCGCGGGCAGAATCCGATTACGCTGCCCGATTCAACGCAGCGCAAGTTCCTCGCCGACGGCGACGAGGTGATTATCAAGGCCTATTGCGAGCGCGAGGGCGCAACCCGCATCGGCTTCGGCGAATGTCGCGGCATCATTCAGCCGGCACAATAAATGCAAGACGAAATCCACAAGATCAACTCCAAAATGGGGGATGCGCTATCACCGATCCCCGTCTGGTCGCAAGAGACTTGCAGCAGCTATCGGAATTCGTCCCAATACTCCGCCATTGGTCGACGAGGCTGGTTCACCGTGTAGTCGGTCTGCGCGTTGGGGTCTACGACGGAACGCAGCGAATCGGCAAGGTCGAAGTCACCCCCGTCATCGTTCCGGTCAAGTCCGGTTGAATACAACAGGTATGGTCGACCGTGGGGATCGTCGGGCGTGAGCCGGTAGCCGAACACGCCGCCATGGAGGGGGTCGATCGGCACTGCGGCGAGAATCTCCGGCACGAGATCGTCCAGGGGAG
>JADFGE010000162.1 GCA_022567855.1 Planctomycetota bacterium
GACTATGGCCCGTGGTATGTGGCGCTTTTCGGCGGGCTTCTCCTGCTCGTACCGCTGCTCCTTCGTTACGGTTCCGGTGTGATCCGCGGTCGGTGGAAGACCGTCGGCGTATGGACGCTGGCCGCCACTGGATCGGCTGCGCTGGCGCTCGGCGTTTGGAAACTTATGGACATCGACTCGCTAAGCGCGAAACTCGGGAGCGCAGAGCAGTTTCCATCGACTTGGTACCAATCCATCAACCCACTCTGTATCCTCCTGCTCGCCGGAGTATTCGCGTGGCTATGGCTCCGGCTTGACAAACTGAGGCTCAACCCGTCAACCCCATTGAAATTCGCTATCGGGCTCTGGCTGCTAGGCCTAGCCTTCATCTCGATGGTGTTTGGGGCGATGGATGCGCGCGACGGACTGGCGGGTCCACATTGGCTACTCATCACCTACATTGTGGTCACCTGGGGCGAGCTTTGCCTCTCGCCTGTAGGACTCTCAATGGTTACGAAGCTCGCGCCAGCGCGGCTTCAGTCGTTCATGATGGGCGTGTGGTTCTTCACGTTCGCGCTGTCGAACTTGGTCGCCGGGCTCGTCGCACGTGTCTCCACAAAGTTCATCCCCGATATCCAAACGGGCGAGGCCGAGCTGACGTTCCTCGGCTTCGAGGGCCTGGCGGGCTTCTTCTTGATGCTCGTCGTGTTCCCGATCGGTGCAGGCGTCCTCATCCTGCTACTCACGCCCATCCTCAAACGGATGATGCACGGGATCAAGTAGCGAGTTACGATCGTCGCCGGCTAATCGCCAGACGATTCGGCAACGATCGTGACGGGAACCGCCTTCGTCGTTGGCGCCAGGCAGAGTTGATCCGTGCAGACTTGGTACGTCACCATCAGCTTCGGCTCGCCCGTCATCTCGCCGACGCGCGTGATCCGCACCGGCAGTGTGACCGTCCCATGGTGAATGCGAATCTCGTCGCGGAATAGCTCACCTTCGGGATACTCCAGCTCGATCTCCAAGCCGCCCGCCCCGAGCAAACGGACGTTGAGCCCGATCAGGTA
The DNA here is from genome assembly GCA_022567855.1 of Planctomycetota bacterium. Lineage (GTDB taxonomy): Bacteria > Planctomycetota > Phycisphaerae > Phycisphaerales > SM1A02 > JADFNO01. The sequence goes on from JADFGE010000162.1 coordinate 1,047, forward strand.
CGCCTGGCCGGGCTCATGGGCGTTGATGTGGTACCCCTGGGCGATCGTCAGCGTTACCTCGAACTCGGCGGGCTCGTCCTTGGACACGCGAACTTCCGCCGTGCTCGTTTGGAGTTGTACGACCGCCTGATCCACATGCGTCAGGGAAGACAGCGCAGCTGACCGCAACGGATGCTCGTCGACGAACCGTTTCAGAGCGACCGTCGCCAGAGCCGTGGAGACCGGATTCCGTGACAATTGACTGCTGATCCCGCGCAGGAGGGCCGAGGCATCTTCCAGGTACGCTTCATCCTCCGTCAGTTCGTACAGAGCGAGCAGGTTCTGCGCCATAACGGTATTAGCGCACGGCACCGCCCCGTCATACGTGGACTTCGTGCGGACGAAAAGGTCCGCCTGATCGGGCAGCGTGTCGAAGTACGCGCCGAGTTGATAATCCCAAAAGCGGTCCCTCGCCGCCGCCGTCAGCATCACCGCTTCATCCACGAACTGCGATTCGCCCGTAGCTCGATGAAGCGCGATCAAACCGCGAATCATGAAGGCGTAATCCACTGAGAATGCGTCGATCTTGGCCTGACCCGCTCGATACGTGCGAAGCAATCCGCCATCTTCGCTGCGCATGGTGCTCAGAACGAACTGCGCCGCGGCGCGGGCAGCGTCAACGAAGCCGGGCGCGTCGAGCACTCGTCCGCCGTCGGCCATGCCTGCGATCATCAAGCCGTTCCATGCGGCCAATATTTTGTCGTCCGTCCCCGGCTGGTCGCGTTGATCACGAACCGCCAACAACGCCGCGTTCACAGCCTCAAGGCGCTCGTTGAACTCGTCGACATCAATGCCCATTTGCTGGGCGATCACGTCGGGGCGATCAATCAGGTACACGACGTTCTTGTAGCCGTCTTCCGGATGGTGCGGGTCTCGAAAGTTTGTTCCGCGGCTAAAGCCGTAAGCTTCGAGCGTGAACTCGATATCGGCCCCAAGTCCCGCATCGCCGAGGGCTTGGCGAATCTCCTGGGCCGTCCAGATGTAGTTCTCGCCCTCGCGCGTGTTGACCTCGGCATCCTGAGCGCTATAGAAGCCACCTGCGGGATCGGTCATTTCACGCATGACGAAATCGAGCACTTCGCGCACAACCTCACCATAGAACGGATCGCCGCTGCGCTCATACGCCTCGGCGTACACGGACGCCAACTGCCCGTTGTCATAGATCATTTTCTCGAAGTGCGGCACGAGCCACTTCGGATCGGTGCTATAACGATGAAATCCCCCGCCGATCTGATCGTACATCCCACCCGTCGCCATGCGATCGAGCGTGTGGAGGATCGCGCTTTGGGCAGCAGGATCGTCCCAGCCGACGGCGATCAGCAACTCGATATACACCGGCATGGGGAACTTGTTGCCCCGCCCGCCTCCGAAGCCGGCGTTCTGGCGGTCGTAACTCTGCATCAGGATCGACTGCGCCTGACCGATCTGCTGCTCACCGAGCGGGATGGGTCGCCCGGCGGAATCGAGACTTCGGGTCACGGCGCTCGCTAGTTGGACTGCCTCAGCGAGGATGTCGTCTTTGCGCGTCTGCCACGCTTCGTTTACTTGCGTAAGCAGAGCCATAAACTGCGGCTTAGGAAAATACGTGCCTGTGTAGAACGGTCTGAGGTTGTACGGCTCCAGGAACGAGGACATGGGCCAACCACCTCCTCCCGTCTGCTCCTGGACCGCGGCCATGTAGATGTCGTCGACATCCGGGCGCTCTTCTCGATCCACTTTGATCGAAATAAAATGCGCATTCATCAGCGCGGCGACTTCCTCGATCTCGAAGCTCTCCCGTTCCATCACGTGGCACCAATAACACGTCGAGTAGCCGATGCTGAGGAAGATCGGCTTGTTCTGGGTGCGGGCCGCTTCGAAGGCGTCCGGTCCCCAGGCATACCAGTTCACAGGGTTGTGGGCATGTTGCAGGAGATAGGGGCTCGTCTCTTTGATAAGCCGATTGGTGTGTCGGTGTTCGTCCACGTCCTGCTCGGTAGTGTGCGGTGAAGCGGACATTGTTTCTCCAATAGCTGATGGAGAGGGCGGCGGCGGCTTTGATCCGGTCGTCACGGCTGGTTGTACGCCTGTCGAGGGCGCGGCATTTGAGGCGTCAGTAATCGAGGCGGGTTGTGCATCCGTTTGCCCCGAACCTTCTTTCTCACAGCCGATCAGCGCGAAATGACCGGCCAACAGCAATCCAAAAACGACACGATGAAGCAACGTGGGGGCCATAGACATGAGTATATGGTAGGCCCTGGGTTGCCGTTTCACAAAGCAAACCACATCCAGATACGCCAAAGGGCCGCTTCGGGGGCGGATTCACGGTCAAAGGATTCGCTGCGCCCGAGGATACGAGCCGAGCACCTTCAGCGAGACGCAATGGCTGTGTGCGGCCTTGATAGCGGCGGCCATGTTCTCATCGCTGCGATGCGCGTCGCAGTCGATGAAGAAGGTGTACTCCCAGTTGCTACGGCCACTGGGTCGCTTGTCGATGTGGCTGAGATTGATACTCGCATCACGGAATACGCCCAGCACATCCACCAGCGCTCCGGGCTTGTGGGCGGTAACGAACATGATCGACGTCTTGTCCTCGCCGGTTGGAAGCGCCGATTCCGTGGCGATGATCAGGAAGCGCGTGACGTTGTTCGGCTTATCTTCGATGTGCTCAAACAGCGGCTTGACGCCGTAAATCTCCCCCGCCAGCTCGGACCCGATGGCGGCGGCGTTGGGTTCGTTGGCGGTGTGGCGAACCGCGGCCGACGAGCTCGCCATCGAGATCAATTCAGCCTCCGGATAGTGCTTGCTCAACCACTGGCGACACTGGCTGAAAATCTGCGGCTTGGAATAGATGCGCTCGATTTCATTCGGCGGGCAGTTGGTCAGCAGCGTCTGCGATACGTCGATCAACGCCTCGGCATAGATCGTCACGTCAAAGAGCTGGAACGCATCCAACGTGTCGGTAATGCCCCCGCCGATCGAGTTCTCGTACGGCACGAGTCCGTAGTGGCAGCGCTTGGCCTGCACTTCCTCGAACACGTGATCGATCTCGTGCAGATCATCGCACTCGACTGATGAGCCAAAGTGACGGATCGCCGCCACGTGACTGAACGAGCCTTGCGGACCGAGATACCCCACCCGCAAGGGCAACTCCAAGCTGAAGCTCCCGGACATCAGCTCGCGATAGATCGCCTCGATCGTGCGATCCGACAGGGGCCCGGGATTGTTGGCGATCGCGCGGGCCAGGACTTCCTTTTCGCGATGCGGGGCGTAGATCGGCGTTCCGTCGCCGCGCTTCGCCTTGCCGATCTGGACCACGATCCGGGCTCGATCACTGACGATTTGCACCAATTTGCGATCGATCTCGTCGATCTGGCAGCGCAAGGCCGTCAAATCGCCCTGATCCGCCGGCGATCGGCCCGCCTCGGCCTGTTCATCCTGTCTCGGCTGGTCTTGTGACATCCTCATCCGCCTGCGTGTCGTGTAGCATCTGAGATCGGCACCGAACGGCTCGCGGTCGAACATCGCAGCCGGGAATTCCGAAAAAGTCAGACGGGAACACCCGAGAAGCACTGAATGGATCAAGCCAACGACATCGCCCAGGCCATCACGGATCTGCCCCTCGCCGGCATGATACCGGTGGGACTGGCCCTGATCGGGGGTTTGCTGCTCTGGGCGGCCGGGCGGAGGATCCTTCTGGGTGCCTTCGCCGCCATCGGATTGGTTCTGGGCGGCGCCGCTGGTTGGATGATCGGGGAGCTGATGGGCCTGGGAATGCAGATCTGGATCCCCGCGGTCGTGGGCGGCATCGTCTTCGCCTGCGTGGGGGCTCTTGCCTCGAGGCTTGTGGTAGCGGTCGCCTTCGCCCTGACCCTTGGGATCGCAGCCTCCCTGGCCACGATGGCCCTCGCCCAGATCGGCGGCCCGAGCGATGTCCAGCCGAGCCAAGAGCAAATCACCGGTCCTGAGGGCCTCGCCGGCCCGATCCCGGATATCCCCTTGCCGGAGGAAGTTGCCGAGTGGCTTGATAGCATCGATCCAGGTCGTGGCGATCAAGATCCTCCCGAAGCCCCACCCGAGCGTGCCCCGCTCGATCTACCCCTGGATCTTCCCTTGGATATCGCAGCGGAGTCCCTCGGCGACTCGCTGGAAATCCCCGAGCAAGCTCAGCGATACGTCGATCACATCCAACACATCGCCGGGCAGCTCAAGGACGCCTTGAAGGCGAGATGGGCTACCACACCAGCCTCGGCCCGACCAACGGTCATCGCCTCGGCATTGAGCGGATTGCTCGTGGGGATGCTCCTTGGCGCTCTGGCCCGGGGCTTCAGCGCTGTCGTGGTCACCGCGTTCAGTGGATCGCTGCTTTGGCTGAGTTGCACATGGACGTTGGCAAGCCGCGCCGGACTGTCTGAGGCCTCGTGGATGCCTGAGTCGTCCGGGAGCTGGCTGGGCTGGTGGATGGTCACCGCAGTTATCGGGCTTGCCATTCAGTGGACGATGCGACGCAAGCGTGCCGATAAGTCCGCCGACTAGTTCCTTCGAGCTTGGATAGGAAGTCGAACCGAACGAGGTCACAACGATCATCGTCGGCAGTGCGTAGCTGCGCAAGACGTTTGGATCAAGCTCTCCTGGTTCTGCTCCGCCCACAATCGAGGTCTTGCTATGAACAGCGCACCATTCGTACTTGCCCAAACAACAGACGTCAGTCCGCTCGCAGCTGCGAATGAGACCGTCAACCGGCTGGACATTCTCAACCACCCGGAGGAGCTGCTGGCGGCTCTGGCGAACCTGCACATCGTGTGGGCGTCCATCTTCGTCGTCGTGGGCGCGCTGTGCATACTCAATGGCTACAGATGGCACAAGAAAGTCGTCATCGTCTGCGCTTTTCTCGGCGGGCTGGGGCTCGGCCACATGCTCAGCAAACAGATGGGCAACTCTCGCATCGTCATGGGCGCACTGGGGCTGCTCTGTGCGATCGTCGCGGCGCCGCTGCTGCGGTTTGCGGTGGCGATTTTCGGCGCGCTCACCGGCGCGTTCATCGGCGCTAACCTGTGGACGGCGTTCAGCCATTCGCCTGAGGCCCACCTCGCCGGCGCTGCGATGGGTGGGATCGCGCTGGGATTGGCCACCTTCATCATGTTCCGGCTCGTCGTGGTGATATTCACCTCGATCGGCGGCGCGGCCCTGGCCGTCTTTGGGGGAATCACACTCCTGCTGCACGTTCCCGCCTGGAGCGAGTCGGTGCAAACGAGTCTAATCGCAAACCAACTACTCCTGCCGCTAATCGTGACCGTCGCTGCCGTCACCGGCTTCGTCTTTCAGCACAGTCGAATGCGCGAGGATTCTGACAAAGAAGAAGCCGAAGCCGCGGCAACCTAGGGCACGCCGCGCGGTAGACGGTCGGGTCGATGAGCCAGCCCATCGGCATTGCTCGTCAACTGCAGCGAGTGGTTAGGGCAGGTCGGGTAAGTTTAGAGATTACAAGAAACTCCTCGGAAGTAAATTCACAGTTCCGTCCGCTTCGACAAACCACGACTTGTGCTGTATCTGCCCAAGCTGCTTCGCAAACTTCGCTTGGTCAGAGACCAACACTCTCTGCCCTGTTGCCGCTGAATCCGCTGCGGCAGGCGGGAGCAGGACCCGCAACACTTGGCTTAGCCCCCGGCGCTCGCCGGGGGCTAACTACCGTCACCGACGCCCACGTCCACTGGAGCCGTTGGTTAGGTGGGGTCGCAATATAGGCAGCGGGATACTCCGTACTCGTGTTCAATCAGGTGCTCCGCAAGAGCTTTCATAACAGGAAGGTCCAGCGAGAGGCGACGCAGTTGGGCGACGTCATCAGGGTCCACGACGA
>JADFGE010000163.1 GCA_022567855.1 Planctomycetota bacterium
CCTCGAAGATCTGTTCGAGGATTTTCGATTGGAACAAACGAAAAGCCTTCGGTGTGAGTTGATACCCCTCGCGCGTGAATTCGAGGCCTTGGCGCTCTGCCATTTCGCGCAAGTAATCCTGAATCTGCTGTTGAAGCGACTGGAGCTGCTCGATATCGCCGGGCTCAGCGAACTCGGCGAGCGCTTCCATGTCGATCAGTCCGATCTGCGCTGATTCCCTTGCCTCGCGAAGTTGTTCCAGAAGCCGATCGATCATCTCAAGTTCTTCTTTGATCGCCAGCGCTTCGGGCACAGTCATCGGCGTGCGGCCGGTGAAATCGTATTTCGCCGCGAGTTCGTCGACCTGGTATTTCTCACCCAGCCGCTGGACTAGGTGCAGTAGTTGACGCGCGAACGGAGACTGTTCGTCCTCAACCCGATACCACAGCGCTTCAAGGTCACGAAGTTGCTCAGTCTCGAACTCTCGATCAAATGTCTTGACGAGTGAATCGGGCGGCTGCATATCACGGCCAAGATCGACATACGCTCGGCGGGCGCGTTCCTGCACCCGTTCGGTTTCATAGGTTGACAGGATCTTGCGCTTGCGCTCCAGGAGCATCGCGATCAGCGCGTCGATGCTCGGCCCGAATCCCCTGATCTGACTGGGATCGATGTGAATCGCCCGCGCCAGCTCTTCTTCGGTCAATCGGCGCATGTTCCCGAACATGAGCATGTGCTCAAAGGCCGAGGAAACCATGTCCGGCGGCTCAGCCGTCGGCGGCGGAAAGTTCTTGGGGTCGTACGCCTGGTACGTATGAATGATCCCGCCGAGGCGATTGCGTGGCTTTGCTGATTGATCAGACATGAGCAAATGGCGACGGCAGTCAAGAATCTCTGTTGAGACGAGGATCATCAAACCGGTACTGACTCGCCCTCAAGTACTCCTCAACTTTCTCAATCGCCAGCCATTTCCGGCCCAACTTCTCCGCCACCATCCCTGTCGTGTTGGAGCCCGCAAAAGGATCGACGACGAGATCATCCTCGTCTGTTAGGAGTCTGATGAAGAACTCCGGCAACGTCGCGGGGAATCGTGCCGGATGGCGTTTCATACCGGCATCCTTGCAACGCTTCGTGTAGCGGTCGTTTGCGGCGTTGTTCCCGAATACTAAGAAATCGGACGGGGTACCGTCATCAACAACATTCGACGTGATCGAACCGCCCGGAGAGACGCTCTTGAACGACTCCTTGATCGCGTGCCCAGAGGGTCTTGTAGTTCGTCGGATTTTTCGCTGATTGAGCCGGATCATGTCGGCACTGTAGGGTCGGAGCACATTCCGGTTGTCGGCCTTGGGCCAAGGCGTCTTGGCGAGCCACCATACATGCTCCACCGAGTCCTTAACGCGAATGCGCCGGACAGTGACCCACTCGGCCGGCATAGGCATCTTCGCCGGGTTGTACCAAAACAACTCCTGCGCCAGGTGGAACCCGATCTCTTCGACTAGATAGATGAGAAGCTTGAAGTGATAGAGTGAACGTGTTGGTCTGCCGGCGTTGTAACTACCTCCTATGTTGAGAACGAAGCTCCCATCTTCCCGGAGCACGCGGAATATCTCGCGTGCAAAGGGTGCGAACCAGTCGATGTAATCCGTCTTGTCAGCGTTCCCATACTCCTTCTTAAAATGGAGCGCATAGGGGGGCGACGTTATCACGAGATTCACCGAGTCGTCGGGAATGGATCTGAGAACATCTGCACTGTCGCCGTGGATCGCATGGCCGAAGCTGCTGCTGTAGTATGGCTGGATTCCGGCCGGAAGTTCGGGGGGGCGGAACGATGGATAATGGAACTGTGGCTGCGCTAGATTGGTCATGTCAAGGACGGGAGTAGGGGTTTGTTCGGATGATGAGCGATCATATAGCCTTCTACATCTCATACGTGATCCTTCCGTGGCGTTGGGAGCGGGAGATGCGATCGGTCACATATAGTCCGGCGAGAACGAACTCGACACAAGACGCTCGCACGGCGGGACTCTCGGCCGGGTTGACCTCGAACGCTTTCTCCCAGGCCGGCGGCACCCGTTCGAGTCGTTCGGCGTATGCAGACGACGGCAGCATGTCGCCGACCTCGATCTTCACGCCTTGGGCAAAGATATCGCTGATCTCACCCAGCCCGTGTTCATCGACGTACTCCTCGAAGATCGTCTGAATAGCCTCGGCCGTGATCGCGTCGATGACCTGGCGTTCGGTCATCTGGTGACTACCCATCATGTCCAGTTCGAGCTTGCCGATGCTCGAGGCGTATAGATGCCCGAGATCGCTGATACGGGGAACGGTCGGCCGCTCGCCGAGACGGATCGCGCGCTGCCGGGCGTTGGCGATCATGGTGCGATAGTTAGCGATACTGAAGCGGGCGCTGACGCCGGACTGTTGGTCAACGTACTTGCTCTTGCGGGCGCAGATGCTGATCTGCTCGATGATTTCTTCCATGAAGGGGGGCACGAGGACGGGGTACTCGCCATCGAGGCTCACCGACGCTTCCTGTTTCATGATGGCGATGCCGATATCGCGCTGCCGCGGGTAGTGCGTCTGGATCGTCGACCCGATGCGGTCCTTGAGTTGCGGGATCACCTTGCCGGAGCGGTTGTACGTCATCGGGTTGGCGGAGAACAGGATCAGCACGTCGATCTCGAATCTGACGGGATAGCCGCGGATCTGTACGTCGCGCTCCTCGAGAATGTTGAACAGGCCGACTTGAACGAGCTCGTCGAGATCGGGCAGCTCGTTCATGGCGAAAATACCGCGGTGCATGCGCGGGATCAATCCGAAATGTAACGCCTCTTCTGCGGAAAGGCTGGCCCCTGAGGCGAGCTTGGCCGGATCGATCTCACCAATGATGTCAGCGAACTTTGTGCCGGGCGAGAGTCGCTCCGCGTAACGCTCCTCGCGCGGCCACCACGCGATGGGGATCTCGTCCTCGGATCGGGTCGTGACACATTCCCGGCCGGGCTTGGTGATCGGGTGATATGGATCCTCATGAACCGGACATCCCGGAATGTCGAGGTATGGCAAATACTCATCGAGGAATCGGATCAGCGAGCGCATGAGGCGACTCTTGGCCTGCCCCTTTTCGCCAAGAAAGAGCATGTCGTGTTCGGCGATGAGGCCGTTGTTGATCTCAGGGATGACCGTGTCGTCAAACCCGATGATTCCGGGAAACAGTTCGTCACCCGCGCTCAGGGCGGTGATGAAGTTGTCACGCAGTTCCCGCTTGATCGGCTTGGACTGCCATCCACTTGCGCGGAGTTCTTTGAGCGTCGTTGGTCTGCAAGTTGCGTGCATAGCGCGGCGGTCCTTCGCTGATTCCTCGGCCGGGCAGGCGTGCCGGGCCCGGCCTTGGATGCTAGGCAGTGTTCGGCGGTGGCGAGCCGGCGGTTGAGTGAAACCGCCCTTGTGTCGTGAGCACCGAGGCCAGCCGTTTCGGCGACGCAGCCATGCTGGCGGGCCGGCGGCTCGGCGGTTACGATGTGTGCTGTGGATCTAGCTAATAAGGTGCATAAATAGGAGATCGGTGATGACATTGAACCAGGGTGACGCCGCGGTCGGATTCAAGCTGCTCGCCAAGGTGGGCGACGAGGTGGACGTCAGCGCGTTCATCGGGAAGGACCGGGTCGTTCTTTTGTTTTTCCCGCTGGCCTTCAGCCCGGTGTGTACGGACGAAATGTGCCATTTTCGAGACAATTGGACCCAATGGGAGGGGCTGGAGGCGAAGGTTTTTGGCATCAGTGTCGACAGCCCATTTGTGACGGATCGGTTCCGCCAGGAAAATCAGGTCCCGTTCCCGATCCTCTCGGACTTCAACAAAGAGGTCTGTACTCAGTACGGCGTCGTGCACGAGGAACTCATCGGGCTCAAGGGTGTCGCGAAGCGGTCGGCGTTCGTCATCTCAGCCGACGGCAAGATTGCCTACAAATGGGTGACCGACGATCCCCGCGTCCAAGTTCCGTTCGATGAGATCAAGACTGCGGTTCAAGCAGCGGGGGCGGCTCAGGTCGCGACCTGAAAACTCAAGGGTTGCCCAGTCGAACTGAATCCCACGGCAAACGTACGGCCGCGATCGCGCAGATGAACGAACGGGGCTGGCCGGCTATCATCTCCCCACCAAGCGGGCGTAATCTATTGGTAGAGCGTCAGCCTTCCAAGCTGTTTCAGACCCCGGCTCCCCATGCGGAGGCGGCGGTCTTCATGCATGAGCACACCTCCGCCACAGTCGAGTACACCTCTACCTGTGGTAGACGCGCGCTGTCGAGACCTAAAGCCAGACCTGATCTGGATCAGCTCATAGATCGCTCAGGTCGCATTCAAACAAACAGTAGCTGCGGTGGGAGGCTGCCGACGTTTCTCGTCGGTAAAGCAAACGGACAGTCTTGAGGCCGTTGTTGCCGCCGGTCGTCTCTTGGAGAACGGCGCTTCGCACGGCCCCCAGGCGGTCAGCAGGATCAGCAGGTCGAGGATGCCAACGGCGCCGGCGGTGGAGCCGGGCGAAGGTCAAATGAGATATCTCGGGCCATCCGACGGCAACCAATTCTTCTTGTCAATTTTGGGAGTTTCTGCAAGAGCGGCCCTGGGCCGGAACATCCTTTAGAGTTCGGACCCATTCAGTAAGGTGCCGGCGTTGTGACAGCAACGCGTGGGTGGTCGCCAACAGTTTCCGGCGTCAATGTTCCGTGTGTGCTGCGTCGAGCAAATCGACGCATCCTTCAGGAGGAGAATCAAAATGCGCACGATTTCCAGCAAGTCCATCACCGTCGTCGTAGTTGGGTGCGTATGCCTAGCGGGTGCAAACCTCGTCCAAGCCCAGATTCCCCCCGGTGACTTTACGATTGAGCTGGAGCCAGTCGTAGCGGGACTGGCTGCACCGCTTAGCGTCACTCATGCCGGAGACGGATCGGGACGCCTGTTCATCCCGGATCAGCCCGGCCAGATTTGGATCGTCCAGGACGGTGAGCTCTTGACCACTCCGTTCCTCGACATTTCAGACAAGCTTCCGGAGCTTAACGCGTTTTTTGACGAACGCGGGCTGCTCGGGTTGGCCTTTCATCCACAGTACAGGGTGAACGGACGATTCTTTGTTCGTTACAGCGCACCGCGGGAGGGCAGTCCGGACGAGCCGTGTTTCGGCACGAGCCGCGGTTGTCATACGGAGAACCTGGCGGAGTATCGCGTCTCGGACGATGACCCCAACATCGCGGACCCCGATTCCGAGATCATTCTGTTCGCGATCGACGAACCCCAATTCAACCACGATGGCGGTGATGTCGCGTTCGGGCCGGATGGTTTTCTCTACTTCACCTTGGGCGACGGCGGCGGGGCCCACGACGGGCTTGCCGACGATCCACCCTCTCACGGCCCGATCGGCAACGGGCAGAATATCGAGACCGCACTGGGCGCCATCTTGCGGCTTGACGTCGACAGCCCCATCACAATTTGCCATGTCCCTCCGGGAAACCCGGGCAACGGCCGCACCATCACCATTGCCCGGGCTGCATTGCCGGCCCACCTTGCTCACGGTGATACGATCGGCCCCTGTGATAGGGACGACGAACCGGCGCCTTTGCGCTATGGCATTCCGCCGGACAACCCTTTCGTGGGAATTACCGGCGTGGACGAGATCTACGCCTATGGGCTGCGCAACCCATACAAGTTCTCATTCGATGATGGTCCGGGCGGTGACGGCGCGCTGTTCCTCGCTGACGTCGGCCAGAACCTCTTCGAGGAGGTCAACATCATCGTCAACGGCGGCAACTACGGATGGGTGATCAAGGAGGGTTTCCACTGCTTCGATCCGTTCAACCCCACCAACCCCCCGGATGTATGCCCCAACACCGGCCCCTTGGGCGAGCCGTTGCTCGACCCGATCGTTGAGTACTCTCATCCCGGGTCCGGATTCCCGCTCGAGGGCGGGATTACGGTGATCGGCGGCTTCGTCTATCGGGGGTCGCACTCACCCAGCCTGGTCGGCACGTATGTTTTCGGTGATTTCGCCCAGCAATTCGTTTTGCCCTCGGGGAGCCTCTATTTTCTCGCCGAGCCCGTGCCGGGCAACTTCGAGATCCGGCGCTTCAGAATCACCGAGGACGACATTCCTTATGGACTGTTCCTCAAGGGATTCGGCGAGGATGAGGACGGTGAGATCTATGTATGCGGTTCAGTCGCGTTGGCCCCATTCGGCGACACGGGCGTGGTGGAGCGAATCGTCGTGGTGCCGAACGGCAATTCCCGTTTAAGCCTGCAGAAAGATGACTAGATGACCGTGCGCGAAAATGCCGCGACCGGATCATCGCGCACGCCGCCGGCACGAACCGGAAGCTTATAGTCCAGCGGTATGTCACGGTGTACACCATAAAAAAATCGATCACGGCGATGACGCACCCAGTCGGGTCCCATAAGGGGCATTATGTCGCGAGAATGTGGACTAGCAGCTGACCGGATTGCTGCATTACTATCCCGTACTGTCTAAATATTCAGCCGAGATGGGAATCACTGAGTTCATTGCCCCATTTGCTACTGTGATTTGATGCGCCCTCGTCCAAGTTCGATGAGATCAGCGACAAGTTCGACCTCGAACCACTCGTAGAACATCTCCACCGTTCGATTCGCTGGCCAGACTGATATGTCTCTCATCCAGGCCACGAGTTCAATGTCGAAGATCGCCTGCCAGAAGAACTCGCATACCATCTCGTTAAGAGTCATACCTTCAAGCGCGTTGAATAGATACACAGTCGGCTGCATACGCTTGTATTCAAGCACCATCGTTGGCCCATCATCATCCATGGAGTTGACCCAGTCCACATACGGTTGTTTCGCCCGAGCCAAGATGCTCCATCGATTCACAAACACGCTTAAGCCGCCCGCCTCGAGTAGTACTTCAGCATTCCACCT
>JADFGE010000164.1 GCA_022567855.1 Planctomycetota bacterium
CGCTCCCGGCAGAGAAGCTGGTGGAGTATTTGACGGAAAAGTATGATGAGTCGGTGGTGCTGCCGAGACTGATCAAGCTCCTGGAAGTCTAGCGTTGCGATGTTTGCATGACTTCGTAGCGCCGCAGAACGTCCTGGAAATCCCATAGCGGCTCGTCACTGCTCATGATGGCGCGCAGTAGTTCGGCATCGTTACGGACCTGCTCGATGATGTACCGCACCGTTTCGATAGATGGCGGATCGGGCCGATCTTGAGCCTTGGGCAGCAGGGTGGATCGAAGCTTTTCCCGGGCCGACGAGGAAAGCATAGGCCGCAGGATGGTGCGGTATAGCCAGCGGCGTCGCAAGCTCGCCACCGGACCTTTGGGCACAGGTTTGCCCTCGCTCTTGTTATAGGCCGTCTCAGCGCGGATCTGTTCACACTGCGGCTCGATGCCGAGGAATCGGCTCACCGACGCGACCGTGCCGCGGCGATCGTTGATGTACGTTTCAAATTGCACGATCAAGATCTGCTCCGGGCCCAGCGCCTCCCGCCACGGTTCGATCTGCATCGCGTATCGGCTGTAGTTGATGAACCTTGGATACCGGCGCACCGCATCGTCGAGGCCGCAGGCAACGGCGCCTGATAACCACAGGTGGTGGTGGTGGCTGACGATGCGCGACACCGGCTCCCGCACCAGGTAGATCACCGTCAACCGATCGCCCAGCACCTGTCGGGCCCGCTGCGGCACGCCGGTGATATCAGGCAGTTGACTGTAGACGGTGGAGGCCTCCCCGCAGACTTGATGCGCCTTTGCTTTCTCAAAGAGCTTCGCGTACTGCCGAAGTCCCTGGGGTTGGCAGACGTCGTCGCGTGCGAGGTTCCATGGCTCCTTGTCGATGGGCATAAACACCGCCGGGTTGGCCAGCAGGTCGCGATACAGCGATGTGGTCCCCGCCTTCATGGCCCCGATGATGAGAAAGTCCGGGAGTCTCATAACTGCCCTCCGGCTGCGGCGTGCGATGGGCCACGGACGGCAACGTCAGGTGTCTGGTCCCAGGATTCGACCCAGGAATGATCGGGCTCGCCGTTCCGGACCATGTCTTCGTATCGCCAAAAGTTGGCGATTCCCAGTCCCACTCCTTGTTCTGCGACGTGATGGCCTAATTGGCAAGACACTGCGTTGTCATTCTATGCGACATCTGCCGTGCGGCCGCACCCCCAGGCCAACGCGAGAGCAATCACGAAAGCGAATCGAGAAGGCCGTGTCCGATACCCCCCTTGGAGACGTGAAGACGGGGATGACGAGACTACGTTTTGCCCCTTGCGCGATGCCCCCGTCCGAGCACCGGACTCACAAGGCGGTCACGTAGCTGCTACCAGGAAAACCGGGCCGCACCATCGAGCACAGTGGTCGCCTGTGCTGGCAGGTCACCCCCAATTGCCAAGGAGAATAAGGAGGTCCGCGACGCCGATCGCGCAGTCGTCGTCCAGATCGGCCGGACAATTGTCGCAGTCAGCGCACATGCCCCACAACCCCAGGAGGATAAGCAGGTCCTTGACGCCAACCGTCCCATCGCCATCGAGGTCGCCCGGGATCGATGGTGGTTCACCCACGTTCTCGTACCACGCGATCTTGTCGTCACGGTTCGAGGCCGAGAGGACGTCCATGTCCCCGTCCCCGTCCACGTCCGCCGCGAAGACGGCCCGGGCTCTGCTGGCGGCGGTCGAGATGACCCGCTCGGTGAACACCGGCGGTGAGCTGCCGTCGTTCTCGTACCACGCGATCTTGTCGTCCCGCCATGACGCAGAGAGGACGTCGGTGTCGCCGTCGCCGTCCACATCCGCCGCGAAGACGGACGCAGCGCTGTCGGCGACGGTTGAGATGATTCGCTTGGTGAACGCCGGCGGCGAGCTACCGTCGTTCTCGTACCACGCAATCGTGTCGTCATGATGGGATGCGGACAGGACGTCCATGTCGCCGTCCCCATCCACGTCCGACGCGAAGACGGACAAGGCACCGTCGGCGGCGGTCGAGATACAGTGCTCGGTGAACACCGGCGGCGAGCCACCGTTGTTCTCGTACCACGCAATCTTGTCGTCAGAATGGGATGAGGACAGGACGTCCGTGTCGCCGTCCCCGTCTAGATCCACCGCGAAGACGGAGTTGGCACGGTCGGCGGCGGTTGAGATAACCCGCTTGATGAACATCGGCGGCGAGCCGCCGATGTTCTCATACCAGACGATCTTGTCGTCAAGATTCGAGGCCGATAAGACGTCCGTGTCGCCATCCCCGTCTACATCCGCGGCGAAGACGGAGCGGGCACCGTCGGCGTCGGTCGAGATGATCCGCTCGGTGAACACCGGCGGTGAGCCGCCGTCGTTCTCGTACCACGCGATCTTGTCGTCGAGCGCTGAGGCCGAGAGGACGTCCATGTCGCCGTCACCGTCCACGTCCGCTGCGAAGACGGAAAAAGCGCGGTCGGCGTTGGTCGAGATGAGGTGCTCGACGAACCTCACACCCCGCGCCGAGGTGACAGGAGCCACGAACATGAGCGCCAACACCGCCACGACTTTTTGTCGCAGGCGATGGTGTATTGGAAACCCTGTGCTTCGTGTCAACGTGGAAGATCGCATGCCTGCTTCTCGAACACTTTGAAAATAGGTAACTTGCGGTGAAATAATCCGCAAGCCGTGGCAAATGTGTTGCGCACCCAGGGCTCACCTCCTCCGATGGGCGCGAAGCCGCCTCACCGGCGCCATCCGCCGCCGCCGGCGGTGTTAGGATATCGGAGGAAGGGACCACAAGCAATACTGCACTGCGCCGGACCTCTGCTTCGGTTGTTGCAGCGTGTGTGCCGGCCGGCACGCTCGAGTGGGTCTTCGGTTTCACTTTCCATCGACCGGCCCCTGAGGATGAGAAAACCTGGCCGCCCCAGTGTTTCCCCCCGTGCCCAAGGGCACCGTAGTCTGCGCAGGTTCTCTAGATTGATCTCGGAATGATTCAACCCACGAATGATCAGCTTCGTATCCGGCCGCGATCAGCGTGTCTCCGCAGTAGCGATCGAAGATCTCGGCGGCTTCGCGCGTGAAGAGATTGACCCAGTCGCCCGCCTGTCCCTTGCGGTACCAGGCGGAGCGATCCTCCACGCCTGCGGGGCGACCCGTCTGTCTTTCGAAGGAGAACTTATTGATCGCATCTCGCACGCGCCCAAGGTCCGCCTCCTCCCCGGTCAATTCCGCCATTGCTTTGGCAAGCGTGGTCTCCCCGTCTCGAAGCAGATCTTCGTAACGTACGAGTACGACGTTCGGGTTCTTGACTTCGAAGTACGAGCGGACGTGCTTATCCCAGTTGACGGGCGAAGAGAAGGGCTTTCTGGCGGTGAGCTGCCGCTCTACGAAGGCGGCGATGCTGTCGCCAGTGTTGGCCTCTTTCGCGAAGCGTGAGGGCGCGCGACGCTGCCGCGGCGAAACGCGCCAGTAGATGGAAACCAGGGCGTCCCGACCGTCGCGAAGCACGTAGATGCCCCTGGGGTAGCTCTTCCACACCCGATCATGGCCTTTCACCACCGCCGGAAACCCCACGGGTAACAGCGACAGTATTGGAAAGGGTAACTGCAAATAGTCTGCAACGAGGTGAGCCACCCACGTCGTTCCGCTCCTCGGGTAGGCCACCACAAACACCAGTGGGATTGCCTTCGGAAACCGTGATCCGAGGAACCACGTCGCGTAGTGTGAAGCCCGAATCATGTGTTCTTTGATGGTCATGCTTGTCCGCTCCATCTACTCCGCGGGTGGGCGCGGTGCTGTTGCAAACGCGGGGGCCATGCCCTTTGATGGAGAAAGGGCAGATCCTCACTCCCTTGCTGATCCCACCCACGCATGTACTTACCGCTCCCGCACGATTGTCTTGCCGACCGGCGCGCCCTTCCAATGGAGTGCGTCGCGCAAATCGCCGATGTGGTGCATTTGAATCATGTTCATTCGATTGCCTGATTTGGGATAGCTCAGTGAAGTGACGAGCACAAGATCGTCCTCAACCACCTTGCCCCGCCTCCAAAGGATCTCCAGGCATTTGGCGATGTGATCGGTGCTCGTTCGTGAGAACTGAACATCGACGTAGATGCCTTCCGTTCCCGGCAGAAGATTGAAACTCCTTGCGGCCACGGGATCATTGCTCACCGCAAGAATGGGCTGGCGCGGGCGGCTCGCGGCGGCCATGCGGGCGGCAAAGCCGGCGACCGTAATCGCCACGATTTTCGTGACCGGCATCCGCCGGCTCAGCAGGGCCACGGCGTCGGCGACCGCGGCGGGAATGCTCCGATGCCCTTCGTCAACTTGATGATCCAGACCGGCTTGTTCGTGAGCGGCCGCGGCGCTCGCGATGCGCTGCATCACCGCCACCGATTCGATCGGGTACTTTCCAACGGCCGTCTCAGCCGAGAGCATCACCGCCGAAGCACCGTCAAGAACGGCGTTGCTGATATCGCTCACTTCGGCCTTCGTCGGCACGGGGTTCTCAATCATCGTGTGCAGCATCTCCGTGGCGACGATGACCGGCTTGGCGGCGCAGCGCGCGACCTTCAGAATATGCTTTTGCGACATCACCATACTCTCAAGCGATGTCTGCACCGACAGATCGCCGCGATCCACCAGCAGGGCGTCGGCGGCATCGACGATCTCCTCAAGATGATCCAGACCGTCCTGGCTCTCAATCTTGGCGATGATGCGCGGCCAGGCTCTGCCGATGCTCGTCCGCACGCAGTTTACGTGCTCGGCACTGCCGACAAAGCTGATGCCAACGAAATCGACTTCCTTGTCTTTGGCGAACTCGATCAGCACACGATCGCGATCGGTAAGAAGGCCCGTCTTCGGCATCGTCGGTAAGTTGATTCCGGTTCGGCTTTGCAGCGTGCCGGCGCTCCCGGCCCGACAGATCACGTCTTTACCCTTGATCTCAACCACGGTAAAGGTGATCGCTCCGTCGCCCGCCAGCAGGACCGCGCCCACCGCCAGATTCTCGTGCAGGGCCGTGTCACTGACGGGGATCTTCTTCGCGTCGGGCGCATCGGTCGATGTCGTGAAGATCACGTGCTCGCCGGCGTCGAAACGCCGCCCGTCACCGAGATCCCCGGTACGCACCTTGTGGCCGGGCAGATCGAGGATGATCGGCACGTTCGGGACGACGCGGCGCAGCATATCGATCGTCGCCGAATGCCACTCGCGGTTCGCATGAGCCCCGTTGATCCGGGCGATGTCCATGCCAGCCTCGTGCAGCTCGCGGATGCAATCCGCGTTATTCGTGCGCGGGCCGATGGTGGCGACGATCTTCGTTCTGCTCATATCGATCTCTTTGTATGCCGCGAGAGGTCCGGTTGACCACTCGCCACTGACAATACCTCATCCAATGGAACTGGATCCTATGTGTCCCAAGGCGGCTCCAGTCACGAACGTGCGGCAATCGGTCGGTTGTCGCGATGCCTAGACCAAGGTTCGCTCCCTCTTCATCTCGCACCATTTCGATGTGCTACACGTGTACATCGGCTTCCAGCTCTGGCGAATTCAGTGCATCGAAGCCATCCTTCCTATCGATCCTCTGGACGATGACCCGTCGCCTTAGCAGCGGTGGGAACGTGTGGGATTTGGTCAGCGCCACACATTCCACAGCCGCCAAACAGCCTGGGTTACCGGCAGCACGGACCGTCTCCACACAAGCATAGCAGCACCGACGGACAGGTCGAACCCGCGAACGTAGCCGGTTCGAATCGTGGTAATGGACGGCTCTTGATCGTGCCGGGATCCGCTCGCGCGTGACGGGACTGGTGCGAACCCCAGTCGGCCGACTATTACTCCGGCTACCGCAACCGGCTACCGTCCGCTCCCCTTGTGTCCGAGTCGCTCGTAGGGCGCCGGGCAGGTTCTTCACCGGGGTTTCGTCATTCGACATATCAGGCCGGCAAGCGATCCTGGATGCTGGATGATCTTTCGTTTCAAGCTAAGCACATGGTAAATCAGCCGCAACGGACCTGGAAAGTATCCCCGCGGTCCCTCTGATTCGACATAGGCATACTCGGGCTTCTCAAAACCAATCTGCCGAGCGCAGGCGTCGATGCATCGCTCGTCGTTGAACCGGTACTGGATCGGGTAGTGGTATTCTTCCACGTCTCCCCTCTTAATCATGCGCAACACCGCTTCATCCAGGTGCAGCGCGTGGAGTGCTACTGCAATCCGCGTAAAGTAGTGCCGCTTGTTCGGGGTGATAAACAGGTACACGCCACCCGGTTTGAGGCAGTTCATCATGGCTTGCATGAACTGCCCTGGATCCGCCACATGCTCCATCACCATGAACGAATAACTCAAATCGAAATAGTTGGTGGGAAGATCGGCGGTCTCCATCATCGCGTGTTCGTGACGGTCAAACAGTCCGTCAGTTGGAGTCCGTGTCGGGTCGGGATCAAGACCCCAGAAATCGTCGACGTGGGATCGAATCGCCCACTGGTATTCGGGACGACGTCCGATTCCCCGACCGCACCCGACGTCTAGGACACGTACAGGGGAGGAGCGCCTTTGGCATTCCTTGATGACCAACCTCGCGAAAACCCGTTTGTTGTCCGAAGTCAGCTGGTAGTTGTAGGCTCGGGCCAACTCTTCAAAACGAAGATCGTCGTACGGTCGCCGCGGCTCGATGATCGCGGCGGCCGCAGCCAGCCCAGCGCCGACAGCATCGTTCGCCATGGGTTGTACTCGTCCTCGGGTCACAGGCAAAACAGCTCATCCGTGTCCAGCTACGTTATCGGGCAAAGCCGCAGCGATCTCGTGACTGATCGGGCCAAGGGCAGATTGACTCCAGGTTATCTTAGTCGTGCCGACGCGCACGTTTGCCGGCCGCACCCAACCTACGAGTGGGGCTCACCCCGGCT
>JADFGE010000165.1 GCA_022567855.1 Planctomycetota bacterium
CTGGAAGTATGCGGAGTACGCGCACGTGATCCGCAGAACCAAGACGTGCGAGTTTTACATAACTCGGCCTGCGCCGTGTGGCCGCACCGCTTGGTGCATGACAACGGGTGGGGGGGGCGTCGATTTCATCATGCGGTGAACAGCTCCATTTGCCCGGTCAGGTTCGGCCTACGAAATGAAGCGGACGAGAGTTGGGGGAGCCGTCGATGAAGCCCGCACCGATCCGCAAAGACCCGGAACGTTGCCGCGATCTGCTCGGCCAGGGGTCCCGTGCCGCGCATCCTCGTGCCGAAGGTCGATCGGTACAGCTCACCATCGTGCATGCTGCGCACCTGCGAGACGATTCGCGCCCGGCGCTCCGGATAATGCCGCTGCAACCACTCCAGGAAGAGTGCCTTGACTTGATAGGGCAGCCTCAGCATGATCCACATCGCGCAGGTTGCCCCGGCTTGCGCGGCAGATTCCAAGAGGCGGGGGATTTCGCGGTCGTTGAGCCCGGGGATGATCGGCGCGAGAATAGCTGCGACCGGGATACCTGCGTCGGATAGCTCGCGCATTGCACGCAGCCGATCGGCGGGGCAGCTCGCGCGTGGCTCCATAATTGCCGAGAGGCGTGCATCCAAGGTCGTCAAGCTGATCCCGACGTACACGGCATCTGCTTCGGCAAGGCGCTTCAGGAGATCGAGATCACGGACCACCAGACGGCTCTTGGTGACGATCCCCACCGGCTGGCGACATTGGGCCATCACCGCCAGACATCGCCGCGTGATCTGCAATTTCGCCTCGATCGGCTGGTAGCAGTCGGTGACGCCGGACATGACGATCGGCTCACCCGCCCAGTTAGGTGCGGCAAGCTCCCGTTGCAAAATTCCGGGGGCGTCGTGCTTGGCCGTGATCTTCGTCTCGAAGTCCAGGCCGCAGGAAAAGCCCAGCAACTCGTGTGTCGGCCGGGCATAGCAGTAGACACAGCCATGCTCACAGCCACGGTAGGGGTTCAGCGTCCACTTGAAGCCCAGATCGGGGCTGTCCACCCGGTTAATGACGCTGGCGGTGCGGTCAGCATAGATGCGAGTAGCGACCTGCTTCCCATCGGGATGGGCTGTCTGAGCCTCGTCCAAGTGTTGTCCCAGTACGTGCAGCCGCAGCCCGTCGAATCGATTGCCCGGATTCAACCCCGCGCCACGGCCACGCACAGCCCCATCCGGCAACGCATCCGCATATTCAGCCTCGATGGCCATGTACCAAACATATACCGTACAGATTGCGAGGTCAATACGGCGGCGGCCGTCGTCCGCACGTTCCGCTGGCCCCCCACCTGAGCCGATAATACATGTTATGTTAAATTGGATGCGCCAGGGCATGAGCTACGAGCTGCCACAGTGGGCGTTCAACCACCCTCAGCGAGTGCCGTCTTGACGGCTATCATGCCGGTCTTTTCGGTACGGGTGGAGATTCGCATTGCCCACACTTTGGTCACAGACACTGATTCCGACACTGCGCCAGGACCCGGCGGACGCTGAGGTTCCGTCGCATCGACTGATGCTGCGCGCGGGGCTGATTCGCCAGCTCGGGAGCGGGCTGTATACATATCTGCCGCTGGGTTGGCGGGCGATGCACAAGACGATCGAGATCGTCCGGGAGGAGATGAACGCAGCCGGGGCGGCCGAAGTACTCATGCCCGCGCTGGAGCCGATCGAGCTGTTCGCCGACACCAAGCGCGACGTCGAGTACGGCGAGAACCTCTTTCGTCTCACCGATCGCCACGGCCGACACGCCGCACTCGCCCCCACCCATGAAGAGATCATCACCGAACTGATGGCGGCGTATGTCGAGAGCTACCGCCAACTACCACTGAACCTGTATCAGATCCAGACGAAGTACCGCGATGAGTTTCGGCCGCGCTTCGGCGTGCTGCGCAGCCGCGAGTTCATTATGAAGGACGCCTACTCGTTCGATCTCACCGTCGAAGGGCTCGACACAAGTTACCGGGCAATGTACGACGCCTATTGCCGCATCTTCGATCGTTGCGGATTGACGTACGAGATCGTCGAAGCCGAATCGGGCCCGATCGGCGGCTCGGCGTCGCACGAGTTCATGGTCCTGTGCAACACCGGCGAGGACACGATCCTCAAATCAGACAAGGGCAATTACGCGGCCAATATAGACAAATGCGCCATCGGCCCCCGGAAATGGACGTTCGATGCCCCCCCCACCGGCGATCTCGAAAAAGTCCATACGCCGGACTGCGCATCGATCGAAGCCGTCGGCAAGTTCATGAAGGTCAAGCCAAAGCATCTGCTCAAGACCCTTATCTATTCGACGGACAACGGTCCCGTCATCGCCGTGGTGCGCGGCGATCACGATGTCAACGAAGGCAAGCTCAAGGCCGCTTGCGGCTTCGCGGTAACGCTTGACGATGAAGCGTGCGCCAATCGCTACCCCATCGGGTTCGTCGGCCCCCACCTCGCCGCAGCCCGTGATGAATTGAACATAGTCGTTGATTGTGACGCTGCCCAAGATCAGTTCTGGGCGAGCGGTGCCAATGAGATCGATCACCACGTCAAACATTTCAATTGGAAGCGCGACGTGCTGGATCACATCGACGAGTCGCGGATCAAAGTTGCCGACATTCGCAAAGCGGCGGACGGGGACCCCTCCCCCATCGGCGACGGCGGGGTGTTGCGGGAGCACCGCGGGATCGAAGTCGGCCACGTCTTCAAGCTTGGCACGAAGTACTCCGACGCGATGGGCTTTACCGTGCTCGATGAAGACCAGAAACGGCGGTCGGTGATCATGGGGTGTTACGGGATCGGGCTGGGACGGATCGTCGCCGCGGCGATCGAGATCGGCCACGACGCGGACGGGATCATCTGGCCGGCGTCGATCGCCCCCTACTCGGTACACATAGTGCCGATCAAGTACGAAGGCGAGTTATGTAAAACTTGTCTGTCGCTGGCTGAGCAACTGGAGGCGGCGGGGATGGATGTGCTGATCGACGATCGGCCGGAGCGACCCGGCGTGAAATTCAACGACGCCGATCTCATCGGCTGCCCGATTCGTTTGACCATTGGCGAGAAGGGACTCGCCCAGAACAGCGTGGAGTTCAAGCGGCGGGCGGATGGCAAGGCGAAGGCGGAGTTAGTGAAACTCGACCAGGTTGTTCGGCGGTGTCAGGAAGCGCTTGATATATAGCCCCGGGCTTGCCCGGGGGTTTTCGTGATCGAGCAGCCGACCCCGGCAAGCCGGGGGCTATGTCGGTCGTTTCGCCGTGTGTTGCGAGTGGTCCTTGGCGAATGATTCGTTGGTTTGATCCAAGTCAAACGCATCGTGAACGACTTGCAGCGCGCGGTCGCCATGCTCCTTGGGCACGATGCAGGAGATCTTGATCTCCGAGGTCGTGATGTTGTTGATGTGAATGCCAGCCTGTCCTAGCGCGCTAAACATGGCGGCGGCCACGCCGGTGTGGGTGCGCATGCCCACCCCCACCGCCGAGACTTTGGCCAGGCCGACCTCGATTGACATCTCGCCGCAACCGATTTCATCCAGCGACTTCTGCACCGCGGGCTTGACCTCGGCCAGGTCTTGATGCTCGACCGTGAACGAAATGCTGGCGGTATCACCCGCCTCGGTCTGCATGATGTCATCGACCAGGATCGCGGCGTCGGAAAGGTTGCCGAAGATCAGCGCCTGGATGCCGGGCTTATTGGGGATGCCGCGCACACTGATGCGGCCCAGGTCGGGCGTCAGTGCGCAACCAACGACGGCGATATCTTCCATATCCGGAGTCTCCTTGACGATCATTGTTCCGGGATCGGGCTTAGCGCTGTGTCGCACGTGAATCGGCACGCCGTACTTCTGGCCGAAGACGACGGCGCGGCTGTGCATGACGCTCGCGCCGAGTGACGCGAGCTCGAGCATCTCTTCGTACGTGATGCGGGCCAGCTTGCGGGCATTGGCGACGCGGCGCGGATCGGCGGTGTACACGCCGTCCACGTCTGTGTAGATCTCGCAAGCGCCGTTGTTTTCGGCGATTCCCAGGGCGGCGGCGATTGCAACCGCGGTGGTGTCCGAGCCGCCTCGGCCCAGCGTGGTGATCTGCCCCTCGTCCGAGATGCCTTGGAAACCGGCGACGACGACGATCCGGCCCGCGTCCAGCTCTCGCCGCAATCGTGAGGTGTCGATCGATCGAATCCTTGCCTTGGTGTGGACCTGATCGGTGAGCAGTCCGATCTGCCGGCCGGTCATGCTGACGGCGTCAGCCCCCAACCGGTGCAGGGCCATGGTCATCAGCGCGATGCTCACCTGCTCGCCGGTTGCCAGCAGCATGTCCATCTCGCGCTGCGAAGGCCGGTCAGTGACCTGCACCGCCAACTCACTTAGCTGATCGGTTGTGTCCCCCATGGCGGAGACGACGACGATGACCTGTCGGCCCTCCTGGAACGCTCGTACCGCCCGCTGCGCGCAGCGCCCAATACATGGCGCGTCCGCCAAAGAGGAGCCGCCGAATTTCTGGACGATGATCGCCATGTCGGGCG
Organism: Planctomycetota bacterium; assembly: GCA_022567855.1. Lineage (GTDB taxonomy): Bacteria > Planctomycetota > Phycisphaerae > Phycisphaerales > SM1A02 > JADFNO01. The sequence goes on from JADFGE010000165.1 coordinate 4,536, forward strand.
GATTGTAGCCGTTTGAAGGGCGCTCGATCGTCGCGCCTAACGGATTTGCTTAGCGGGCGATCTGCCCGCGACTCAGCGCCGGTATCAGCTCGCGCGGCTCGTCGGGATACAGATCGGCAACGTACTTGCCGTAACCGTTGAAGATCGGCGTGGGGAACGACTTGTCCTGCTTGTCCAGCCAGTAGGACCGCGCTTGACTCCATCGTGGATGTGGAATGAAGGGGTTGACATTCGACAGGAATCCGTACTCAGGGGGATTGAGTGTGGCCCAGAACGTCGGCGGCTGCTCGCGAAGCAGCTCGATCTTCACGATCGACTTGGGGTTCTTATAGCCATACTTCCACGGCACGATGATCCGAATCGGCGCCCCGTGCTGCTTGAGCAACGGCTCGCCGTACACCCCCGTGACCACCATCGCCAAGTCGTTCATCGCCTCGTCAAGGCGCAGGGCCTCGTGATACGGCCAGGGATTGTCCGGGCGGCGTCGCATGCCCCGCATCTGTTCGGGCCGATTAGCGCTGACAAAGCGGACGAACTTGGCATGACTCGTCGGCTCGACCTGCTCCAAGAGCGTGCGCAGCGGGAAACCGCTCCATGGCACATTCATCGCCCACCGCTCGACGCAACGGAAGTGGCACAGACGCTCTTCGTGAGCGAACTTGAAAAGCGCGTCAAGATCGAACGTAGTTGGTTTATTACATTCGCCGGTGACCTCGACCGACCACGGTTCTACGACGAAATCGTGTGTCAACGGCCAGACATCTCCTGCTCGGCCATAAAGGAACTCGTAGAAATTGTTGTGCGAGGCGGCGGCGAGTCGCGGCGTCAACGTCTGATCGAGCTGCGGCGGGATGCCCGGCTCGAGTGCGCGCTCGGGAGGGAACACGTCCGGCCGGTCGATCGGCGGCGTCAACTTGGCGGGCGTCCCGGTGCTCGGCGGCGCTGCCGCAGGTTCCTGTGCACAGGCGGCCGGTCCAGCCAGCAGTCCAACCGTCGCCGCCGCTTGCTTCAAGAAGCGCCGACGGTCAAGGAACACCGCCGGATCGGTGACGTCGCGCCTTTGGATTTCGCTCGGCAGATCGTACTTGTGCATCGCAGCGCCTTTTGCCGTGTCAGCCGTGTGATCGTAGCTCGGGGCTGGGCGATCGCGAGCGTTTATCGCGACGAATCCGGCGCGGTCAAGGTCAGTTCCGCCTCGAGCAGCACCTGATTGGCGGATGGGCGAGTCATCTGCCAATCGCATCGCTGGATTCCCTGGCCGAATCTTGAAAACAACAGCAGCGCGCTGCGCAGGTCGTCAACGCGTCCAGGCTCCGCGAGTACATCCGCTCGGTCACCCCACGACCGCACGATCGAGGCGAGGCGCGGGCCGTCCGCCGTGCCGCTACTTTCCCACGGGCCAACGACCGGCTCACCGGCCGGCGCAACGGACAGCGCTTCCGCGATGGTCGCCAGATGACCGGGGTCGCTGGCGATCACGCTCCACGATCCGAGTTGGCCCTTTATGACGGTCCAGTTCAACGAGACACGGTCCACGCCTGGGATGTCGCCGAGCAACCACCGCGCCGCCGGTCCAACTTCTACCCGTCGCGGTTCTCCCGCCTCGAACATAGCCGGATCGGGCACGTCAAGCTCAAACGCGTTCTCCCCCAGCGTATTGAACGTGGCGACGAGCCCGATCATCTGCTCATCCAACTGCGCCCACGCCTGCTCGGTGTCCATTACTTCATACACACGGGCGACCGTCGGCAGCAGCAGGTCGAACGGCGGATTCTCCAGCCGGCCATCGAGCTCGCCGAACACGGTGAGCCGGCGGGGTCCGAGATTGCGGCGCATGTCCGGCGTCATCAGGGCCTTGCCCAGTGCGACTTGAAGGAAGGCATCCAACGGCCCGCCTGACGCGTCGGTCGGCTCCATGAACGCCAGCGCCGTCTTCCCCCGCAGATTGTGGATCGGTGTGAGATCCCATTGCAACTTGGTGGGGGTTGTAGTGAACGGCGCGTGGTCGAACCTCGCTGCGTACCGGAGGCTGATGCTCGGACCGTGCAGGTCGGCCACGGCCACGGACCACCCCCCCATCGGCGGTTCATGCCGCATGAACAGACCGGCCCCGCCGCCCCCAAGCTTGCGCGCTTGGACCATGGCCGGATCGTTGGCCAGACACTCCTGTGGCGGCATGACGAGATTGAGAACCATCTCATCGAACAGGCCGGACTGTGGCACGGGGCCGATCAGCAGCAGCCGCCCGCTGAACGCCAGTTGCAGCTCATGCTCAGGCAGGTGCAGGATGGGAAGCCGGTGCCTCGGCCCTAGCACGCGCGGATCGAGCCGACTCAGCAGCAAGCGGGTGTCG
>JADFGE010000166.1 GCA_022567855.1 Planctomycetota bacterium
TATTGATATTTCGCGCGGCATCCCTTGATGTTATGAAGACTTGAAAAAATATTATCAGCATGATGAGTATGATCTTACTAACATCGCCGATTCCAAACAGAAGCAGAATTATCGGCAGAAGAACTATTTTCGGCACGGGATAACTCATAGATATAAACGGAGAAACGATTTTGTTTATCTTTGGATTGCTGCCAACGACCAACCCGAACGGCTGGGCGATCGGGCCAGGTCCCGTAGGCGGGGTCTGGCCAGCGCCGGGTCGGGCGACACGGCGCAGGTGGTCGACCCACTTATCCACAATCACCCTGCTCATCACGATCCACTATTGCCTCAATCCCGTGCCGTGACAAGCCTGTTTATCCCGGCCGGCGGTTCGGCGCGATTTTGCTTGGGAATGTTTGGCGTTGCTGGTAAGCTTGTTCTAGGAGAATGTTGCAAAAAGCCAAGACGCTTGATCCGCAGCTGCTGGTTCGCCGATGCGTCGCCTGCGGCTACGACGGGGCGCTTCTTCGCGGCGGCCACGCCGAGATTTGCGCCCGGTGCGGATGCAACCTCCTCAAGCGCCCAGCCCGCAGCTACGCGGAGATGGAGGGGCTGCTGGGTCAACCCATGACGCTGGACGAACCGCTGTCAAGCCCCAGGCGTGAAGAGCGGCTCATCCACCGCTGGCTCGTGTTCCTCTTCCTTACGGCCATCGGCTTCATCGCGCTGCTCTACCTCGCCACCGCGACCTTTTCCGTGTGACACATCTCTGGCACCGCGCCGTACAACGCCAGGTGGCCAACGGCGGGATCGTGCCTTGCGTCAATCGGCGGGTACACTGTCGATTGTTCTGGGCGCGCAAAGGAGACCCTACATGAGTATGCCCCTGGCTCCGGTCATCGAACGAATCAACGCCGACCTCGACCACGCGGTGCAGCGGCTGTTCGCGCTGTTGCGAGTCCCGAGCATCAGCACGGACTCGACCTATGACAACGACGTGAAGCGCGCGGCGCACATGCTGGTGGACGATCTGGCGGGCATCGGCTTCGACGCCAAACTGCACGAAACGACGGGTCATCCGATGGTAATCGCCCGACACGCCGGGCCCGGGTCGGACGACGTGCCGCACGTGTTGTACTACGGTCATTACGACGTTCAGCCGGCCGACCCGTTGGAGCAGTGGGACAGCCCGCCGTTTGAGCCGGTGCTGGCTGACGGTGAGCACGGCAAGCGCATTCTCGCCCGTGGGGCGGTGGACGACAAGGGGCAAATGATGACGTTCATCGAAGCGTTCCGCGCGTACCAGGCGGTGCACGGATCGCTGCCGATCAAGGTCACGATCCTCCTGGAAGGCGAGGAGGAATCGGGCAGCCCGAGTCTCGATCCGTTCCTGGAAGCGAACAAGGAAATGCTCGCGGCTGATGTCTGCGTCGTGTGCGACACGGGCATGTGGGATATCAACACGCCGGCCGTCACCTACATGCTGCGCGGACTGATGTACGTGGAGGTGACATTGCGCGGTCCGAGCCACGATCTTCACTCAGGCATGTACGGCGGGGCGGTGGTGAACCCGATCAACGAGCTGACGAGGATTCTCGGCCAACTGCACGACGAGCGCGGCGTCGTACAAATCCCCGGGTTCTATGACGACGTACGCGAACTTGATGAAGCGGAAGCGCGACAGTGGGAGCAACTGGGGTTCGACGAATCCGCGTTTCTTGGCAGCGCCGGGCTCAAGACGCCTTTCGGTGAAGCGAATCGCACCACGCTTCAGCGCACGTGGTCGCGCCCCACCTGCGATATCAACGGAATCTTCGGCGGCTACACGGGCAAAGGCGCCAAGACGGTGATCGGGGCCGAGGCGAGCGCGAAAGTGAGCTGCCGGCTCGTGCCGGATCAACAGCCTCAGAAGATTTACGACGGACTGAAACAGTTTCTCGACGAGCGCACGCCCCCGGATTGCCGGTGGGAGGTCGTTTCGCACGGGATGAGTCCAGCGATTCGCGTGCCCACCGATTCACCGTATCTGCGGGCGGCCATGACCGGATTGGCCGAAACGTATGGGAAGCAAGCGGTGCTCATCGGCTGCGGTGGATCGATACCGGTGGTCGGCTCGATTCAGCGGATCCTCGGGTTCGACTCGCTGCTGGTGGGGTTCGGACTTGATGACGATCGCCTGCACTCGCCCAACGAGAAGTTCGAGCTGCGCTGCTTTGAGATGGGAATCAAATCACACGCGGCGATCATGTCCCAACTTGCCAGCGTGGCTCAGCAACGAACAGCGCCGACCGAAGCGGCCGTCCGCTAGAGCGGTTTCAATGATCTTGTAGCGTCACACCATGGCAGGAACGGGACCACGTCGCGGCCTCAAAACCGATGGTATCCCGATTCAATCGGAACCTCGCCCATGCCAATATCCAGTGGCACGGGCATCTTGCCCGTGCAGATGTCACGCCATGATAAGTCGCACGGGCAAGTCTCCATAGGCGACTCGCCGAGGCGAGATCCCCGTGCCACCGGAGTCGCGCCGATCGATCCATGGGGACCGGCAAATGTATCGTGGCGCCAGACGACCAGCGCATGCAGCCGCTACATCTTCATTGAAACTGCGCTAGGCGGCGGGTGTGCCGGCGGCCCGAACTCATTCACGCGGCTTGGGCGGGCTCGGTCACGGCGGGCTCGGCATCAGCATCGGGCTCGGGCTCGGGCTCGGGCTCGGGCTCGGGCTCGGGCTCGGGGGGACTGTCGATGATCGCGTCGGTCTCGGCTGATTCAGCCGAGTCGGGCATCGGCGACGGCGAGTCGATCATCCCCGGACGACCCGCAGCCGGGTTCGCTTGATAGGGGTCTTGCGCCTCGACCTCATCGATCTGTTGTGTCAGGTTGTCGCGCAATTTCTTCGCGCCGGCGACGACCCGAATGAACTCCAGCTCGTAGCGGAGGACGTTGGCGATAACCCCCAGACAAGCCAGAACGGTGATGGCGGCGATGAATCCGACGCCGAGCCAGACGTCATTGGATAGGGACGCGGCGAGCATGTGGGCAGGATCGGCTGGCGGTCGGTGCAACTTTACCCGGGCCCAGCTTGCCCCACGGCACGTCCGGGATGCCGTACGGCGCGAATAACGGCTCAACCGGGCCAAAGAGTATCACCTCGGGTTGAGCGGCCGGGACTTGGGGATACAGTTTGGGCAGTGATTGTCCGCCGATTCCTTTTTCCGGCAACCTTGGCCTTGGCCGCCATCGCGTCCGCAGCTGTCGCCCAGTCCGGTGACGTGACGGTTGAGTTGGATCAGTTCGGCGTCGGGTCGTGGTTTCGGCCCGGCGGCATCACCGCGATCCGGTTGAAGCTGACAAGCTTACTGGACGAACCGACCCAATGCTGGGTGCAGTGGGAGGTGCCCAACGCCGAGGGCGATCCGGCCGAGTACGGGCGATCACTGACGCTGACGCCGGGCACGGGGGCATTCGTCTGGCTCTATGCGACGCTGTCGGCAAAGACCGGACTCAACGACACCTGGACGGTGCGCGTCTTCGAGGAGAACGACGGCAAGCGGGGAGGCGAGATCGGCGGGACGCGGATCAGTCCGAGTCTCGTGAGCACGCAACGGGTCGGCGCGAACGTGGGGATGATCGCGGTCGTCGGCCGGGCCGTGATGAAGCTGGACGATTACATGAACCCGCTGGCGCAGCAGGCCAACCCACCCGGCGCGCATGAGCAAACGCTGATCGTGGCGGGGATTCGTCCGGATCGGCTGCCGGACCGCTGGGACGGATTGCGGGCGTTCGAGGCGGTGGTGTGGTCGGACGCGTTACCACAGGAGCTGCGGGCCAACACCGCCGCTGCATTGGCGGAATACATCCGACGAGGCGGGCACCTGATCATCGCGCTTCCGTCGGCGGGCAATCCCTGGGCGCTGGGCCGCGGCGGGGTGACCGACCTGGACCCCTTGCTCCCCCAGCACGCGCCGCGCAAGGACGAGGCCGTGCCTATAACCGAGCTACTGCCGGTTATCTCCAAGTCCGATCGGGCGCTGCGGGACTTCGAGGTGAGTATTCGCGTGTTCAAGGAGATCGGCTCGACCTTCGATGCCCTGGACAACTACTACGAACCGCTGATCGCCCTGCCGGACGGGCGCGTCGTCGTCATTCAGCGCACCTACGGTCACGGTCGGATCACAATCATCGGCCTTGATCTAGCGTCGCAGCGGCTGGCGAGCATGGGGCTTCCCGAGGCTGACGTATTCTGGAATCGCGTGCTGGGGCGGCGCTCGGACACGCCCCGTGCCCGCGAATTGCTGGAAATGAAGGATCAGGACCGATTGGCGCGTCGCGGCGGCGACCATCGGCGGATCGGCGACGGTCGGCTGTTGGCGGATCAACTTTCCAAGACGGGCAACCCTTCAACGGGAATACTCGCCGCGGTTGTGCTTTTCGTCGTCTATTTCTTCCTGGCGGGTCCGGTGGGGTTCTTCGTCCTGAAGCAGCGGGGTCTGACGCGACACAGTTGGCTCGTGTTCGCCGCCACCGCCGGGCTGTTCACCGCTGTGGCCTGGGCGGGCGTCGGCCTGCTGCGCGAGAACAGTATCGAACTGAGACACGTCACCGTCCTGGATTACATCGCTCGCCCCGCCGACGACCAACGGCCGGATGAGCTCCACCTGCAGCGCGCCGCCGGGTGGTTTTCACTGTACGTCCCCAGTTACAAACCGCCGCGCGTCTCCATCGACTCCGACCCGCAGCAACGCGACCTGCTGCTGACGTGGTCGGCCCCCGAACAGGACCCGCAACGGTTCCCCAACGTCGCGCCGTACCGCATCGACGTCGGCAAGACGCCGGCTGACTACAAGATCCCCGCTCGCGCCAGCGTCTCGCAGATGTATGCAAGCTGGCTCGGGGCGCTGGACCCGCAATGGGGCGGGATGATCCAGGTCGATCCCAATGAGCCGGTGCGCGTTCAGAGGGACGCGCGGGACGAGCGCGATGATCGGCTCGTGGGAAGCCTCATTCATGACCTCCCCGGTACTCTGGAAAACGTGCTGATCGTGTGGGTGACCAACAACCGCCTTGCCCCCCGCCGATGGGCCAAAGACGGCGATACGGAGCTCGCGTGGGTGCCGGCCTTACGATCGGGCCAGGCTCTGAACATCGGGCATATGTGGGCCATCGGCCCCTGGGCGCCGCAAGCACCGTTGTCGTTCAGCACAGAAAAGATGAGACCCTCCGGGCAAACCGGGTTTGAGCGAAACACGCTACGGCGGTATATCGAGCAGTATGCGGGACAGGGTAGCTTTGCGGTGCCGGGAGGTCAGTCGCCGCTGAGAGAGGAAGCGGTTCGGCGACATTTCGAGATGCTGAGTTTCTTTCATCAGATCACGCCGCCGAGGTATCATCGCCAGGGACGGCGGGACCCAGAAAAGAATCTGGTGCTGACGCGGCTCCTGGGGCGGGAACTGGACCTCTCGGCCTGGTTGACGCGACCGTGTCTGATTGTGATGGGCCAGCTGCGGGACTCTCAATGCCCGATCCCGCTGCGCGTGGACGGCAACCCGCCCAACAGCTCGGGGCTGACGATCGTCCGCTGGATCTATCCGCTGCCGTTGGCTGAAGAGGAACTGACAAACAAGCCGCCCGAAGAATAGGATGGTACGAACCCGTACGATGGCCTCCCCGTACGGAAACCGCATCGGGGCGCTGTGGGAACGATGACATGCCGATGATCGAGACGATCAACCTCACCAAGAAGTATGGCGAGTTGGTCGCACTGAACAATCTGAACCTCTCGATCGACGACGGCGCGTGCTATGGGTTCATCGGGCCCAACGGCGCCGGCAAGACCACGACCATCAAAATCCTCGCCACGTTGCTCAAGCCGACCTGGGGCGAGGCCAGGATCGACGGCCGGGTCGTCGGCTACCAGAACCCGCAGATCAGGCCGCTCATCGGATATGTGCCCGACTTCATGGGCGCGTACGAGGACATGGTGGTTCGTGAGTATCTGGAGTTCTTCGCCGCCTGTTACGACATCCACGGCAAGCAGCGCCTCCTTGTGGTGCGCGACGTGCTGGACCTCACCGATCTGAACTACAAGGCGAACACCGAGGTCAACGGTTTGAGCCGCGGCATGAAGCAGCGACTGTCGATCGCGCGGGTGTTGCTGCACGATCCGCGGGTGTTGCTGCTGGACGAACCGGCGTCGGGCCTCGACCCACGCGCGCGAATTGAAATCCGCGAACTGCTCAAAGAGCTGCGGCGGATGGGCAAGACCATTCTCATCAGCTCACACATCCTGCACGAGCTGGCGGAATTGTGCGATCACATCGGCATCATCGAACAGGGCGAACTTCTGTTCTCCGGGCCGGTGCAGGACGTTCTCGCCAAGGCGAACATCGGCCAAGTCGTCCACATCATCGTTGACGACCGTGTCGAGGAGGCCGCAAAACTGCTGGCCGAAGTCAACGGCATCATGACCGTCGACATCACGCACGAGAACGGCCAGGCCCGGCTGGATATCACGATCGATCCCAACAGCGGCCTGCCGATCTCGGATCTGCCCAATCGCCTCATCGCCCAGGGGTTCCGCCTCTCGTCGATGTACCAGGAGAAGGTGAACCTCGAGACCGCCTTCATGCGCTTGACCAAGGGATTAGTGTCGTAGGTCATTCTGCGTTTAGCCGTTGGGCTTGACCCAACGTTGAAACAACACACCGCTACACTTCATCAATGCCAACGCTGATCTTCGAACCCAAACCCATCGTGCTTGAAGGCGATCACGTTCGTCTTGAGGCCGTGCGCGAAGGTGTGCTGCGCAAGTCACACACTACACACAGTGGCTATGTCCGCGATTCGGTGTACTACAGCATCATCGATGACGAATGGCCGGCAGTGAAGCA
>JADFGE010000167.1 GCA_022567855.1 Planctomycetota bacterium
GTGTGGGCGAGTATCGGTTTGATCGGCTGCTCCGAGCAGCCGGATGCTTCTTCGGCCAACGCCGCACCGACCTCACAGACGCCCGTCACGCCCGAGGCAGTCGAGGCGGCGCTATCGTCTGCTCAACAGTATTTCGTCGAGCAAAAGATCTTCGAAGCTGAGCTTATTCTGCGCAAGCTCATCGAACGAGCACCACAGGAGTACCGAGCGCATGAGCTGCTGGGCCAGGTCCTGCTGGCGACAGCAATGCAACCCGTAGCAGAACCTGATCCACGAGCTGCGGCCCAAGCAATCGTCCAAGCCTACGAGGAGTACCGCCAGGCCACGCAGCTTATCCCGGATCAGGTCGATTCAACCGTGGCGGCGGGCTTGAATCAAAGCGCAGGCGAGATCGCCTCGATCGCAGGTCGCCTTGACGATGCGCTGAACCATTTCAAACGTGCAGCCCAGCTCGATCCTACGAATCCCAAGCACCCGCTCTACCAAGGGCAGATTCTGTTACAGAAACGAATGCTGCCGGAGGCACGGCGCGCCCTTGAGCGCGTTCTGATCGTTGATCCTAACGAACCCTACGCCCATGCGTCTCTGGCCATGATCGCACTTGGGCAAGACGATCAAGTCCAGGCGATCGAGCACATCGAGGAAGCGAGACGAATCGCCCCGAACGATCTGACCATCCGGGTCCAAGAGGCCCGGGTGCGTCGTCTGTGTGATCAGCCACGCCGGGCGCTGGAGCTGCTCGTTTTGCTGACTGAACAGGAGCGGGCTGAAGAAGCTGTTGCGTCGGAGATCGCCTCTTGTTACCGGATGATCGGCCAGCCGACCAAGGCGGCCCAAGCGTGGCGGCACCGATATCAACTCCGACCCGAGGCGTGGCGGGCGGCCGCACGTGCGGCTCAGGCCTATCTCGATGCGAAGCAGCCCGACGAGGCGAGATGGTGGTACGAGCGGGCTCGCCTGGCCGCGCCGACTTCGCCGGAGGTCAGGTCACTGGACGAAGCGTTCGGTCACCTGCCGGGTGAACCTTGACGATGGGGGGCGGCTCGATGCAACGAACGAACAGGATCGTAAAGAGCTTGACCAACTCCCAAATGAACTCACATTCACCGCGGTCGTCAGCTCGAGCGACCGTCTTCGTCCGGTGAGTCATAGTCGTCGGGCATGACGCGGCGGCCCGCTTCCCGCCAGGGATCAGTCAGGCCGGCGGACGATCGCCGCTTGCGTTGCTGCTGACGCCGCTGATGGGACCGGGTTAGCAGCAACACGCCGAGGAAGAATACCGCCAGCAGGACGGCGGTTGTTCCAAGCAGGATCGCCACATTCCAGAGGGTTGCCGCGTCCCCAGTTTGATGTGCCGAAGGGCCCGTGGCCGACAGAAGGCGTACCGCCATGCCGGCAGTATAGACGCTGTCTCCTGAGCGGCCCGGGCCCAACGGAGCCTCATTCGCGGCCTACCATGCTCTAGGCGGGAGCCGGTAGGTGAGTGCCACAGCAGGATTTATCGGTAGATGCAGGTCAGCAGGAAACCAACCAGGCCAGGCAAGCCGAGGCCGCGAAGGGCAAAGGGGTGAAGGGATGCGCGATGATCGCCGATGCGCCATTAGCTCTATGAAGAGGCTTGCCTTGGAGTCTGGCCACTGGACGCACCCGCCCGCGGCCTCGCACCGTATCGGACTATAGGAACCCGTAACGACGAGACAACAATGACGCAGCGTAACCGCATCAGCAGCATTAGCCCCACTCTGGTTGTCGCCCTGTGCTTGGGCGCAGCCGTCGCCTCCCCAACTGGGGCCCAGGACAGCACCAGGGCGCTGAGGGACTGGTCCCGATCGGTCTGGGACTCCGCACGACAGGGCAACTCCCGCGCCCTGGAGACGTACTTCAGCCGGATCCCGGCCGGGCTGGACACCGAGCCCGTGCGATCGCTGCGAAGCAGCATTGAGCGGCATCATGTGAACCGAGCAGAGGCCCGGACCGCGCGCGACGAGACCCGCGCCGAGGCGCGCCAGAAGATGCAGGAGTACCTGGCTTCCGGCGAGGTCTCCCGAGCATTGTTCGAGGCGGTGATGGTGCAGACGCTGAGCGATGACCTTCTAGCCGCTGTGCGCGAACCGGACATCAGTCAGGTCATCGCCAAGGCGAAAGCGACGCTGCCGATCGCAGAACAGGAAGGCGACTGGCTTCTGGCCCAAGAGCTGCTGTATCGCCTCAATGTTCTCTACGAGCACACGGAGCAGTACAAGGACGATCTGGATCGTGTGAGCCGTCGGCTGGCGCTGTTGGCGCATTATGCGCCTCGACGTCTTCACGAGCTTCGCAACCTCAGAGCGAAACGATCGGGAGACGAGCCGTTGCCCGAGTTCAACCCGGCCGTGGCCGCGGATTGGGAGCAGCGGGTCAGAGATATCAAGGCCAGCATGACCAAGGAGGCGCTGCGGCGGGCGGCGTTAGAGCATATCGAAGGCAAAGGATGGCGGCCGCTACTGCGTGGAGCGCTGGAGAACCTTCGCCTGCTGGCGACGACGCCTGAACTGACCGAGACCTTTGCGCAGCTTGGTGATCGCGAGGCGGTGAAGCGCTGGATCGCCGTCGTCGATGAACAGTTGGAACTGCTGTCGCGTACCCCGGACCCGCTGAGCTTCCACCGGTGCTCGAAGCTGCTGGATCGTTTGCTGGAGGCGTCGGAGCAGACGATCAAGCTTCCGCCGAAAGTGATCTACCGCGAGTTCGGTGATGGGGCCATGAGCCGCCTCGATCAATTCTCCGAGATCATCTGGCCCGACAAGCTTCACCGCTTCCAGCAATCGACGCGGGGCAGCTTTGTGGGCGTGGGAATACTGATTCGCCACGACGAGAAACGAGAGATCATGGTCGTCACGCCGCTGGAGGGCACGCCCGCCTACTTCGGCGGAATCAAACCCAGCGATCGCATCGCAGAAGTGGACGACGTTCCCACCCTGGGATGGTCGCTCAATGACGCTGTGGATCGAATCACCGGGCCCAAGGGAACCAACGTCGTCTTGGGGATTCGTCGGGAAGGCGTCGACGACCTGCTGCGCGTTCCCCTGACCCGCGACGTGATCAAGCTTCGCTCGGTCAAGGGGTGGTGGAAGACGGATCTTACGGACGAGGGAGAGCCGCAATGGGATTGGTTCATCGATCCGATCAGCCGCATCGCCTACATCAGACTCACGGGGTTCAGTGCGGATACGTACGAGGATCTCAAGGCAGCGTGGCGACAAATCACCAACCACGGCCGCGATCGACCCAACGGGCTGATCGTTGACTTGAGATACAACCCGGGCGGGCTATTGTCCTCAGCCGTGGAGGTCAGCAATCTGTTCGTCGCAGACGGGCTGATCGTCTCCGGCGAGAACAAGGACGGCCGGGAGACGCTGCCGGGTCGTATCGCTGAGCGCAACAAGGCGATCATCGCGAACGCGAACGTGCCGACGGTGATCCTGATCAACCAAGGTTCAGCCAGCGCCAGCGAGATCGTCGCGGGCTGCTTGCAGGCCCACGGCGCAGCAGTGGTGATCGGGCGGCGGAGCTTTGGCAAGGGCAGTGTGCAAACGGTCCACATCATTTCGGCCAGGGCGCGACTGAAACTCACAACGCAGTACTACCGGCTGCCGCCGGATGCCCAGCAGCAAGCGCGCGGAGAGAAGGGAAGTTTGGTTCACCGTCGCCCCGGCGCTAAGGAGTGGGGGGTCGAGCCGGATATTGTCGTCATCGCCACCCCACAGCAGCTTGATGCTGCATATAACCTGCGGCTAGAGGCCGACATGATCCCCAAGGACGAGGATGGGCAGTTGGACCCGGATTCGCCCGACCGTGCCGACATCAACGCGCTCTTGACTAAGGGAATCGACCCGCAGCTGGAGACGGCGCTGATTATCCTTCAGGCCAAGGCCTTGGCGGCCCTGGCCGGTGATCACGCCCGAGCCGACGATGCAGGCCATGCCGTCGCCGCCGCCGACCGCTAGCGCGTATCGTTCGTGGCGGCTGAGCGTTTGAACCGGCCGTCAACGAGCCGTGAGGCCCCGGGCCGCCGCCAGGAGTCTCATGCCCAGGTTGGGCCGGGCTGCAGAGAAAGCCGAGCTATGTCCACGATCACGACGCGACCGGCCGCCGACGAAAACCTTGCGGCGAAACTGCCTGATGAAACGCTCAGGAAGTGGCTTCGCGACATGCTGCTGATCCGCGAGTTCGAAGTGCGGACCATGCAGGCGTATCAGAACAGGCTCATCGGGGGTTTCTGTCATATCTATGTTGGGCAGGAAGCCGTCGCCGTGGGCGCGCTGGCGGCGCTGGAGGAGACCGATCCGATCATTACCGCCTACCGCGATCACGGCCATGCTCTCGCCCGCGGGATGGATCCGAAGTACTGCATGGCGGAGATGTTCGGCCGCATCGGCGGCTGCGCCAAAGGCAAGGGCGGCTCGATGCACATGTTCGACAAGCCGCATCACATGTACGGCGGGCACGGCATCGTCGGGGCCCAGTGCCCCCTGGCCGCCGGGCTCGCCTTCGCCCGGAAATACACGGACGAAGTCATCGAGAATCGGGCCTCCACCGGCGTTGCGATGTGCTTTCTCGGCGACGGGGCGCTGAATCAGGGCGCGTTCCACGAAGCGATGAATCTCGCCGGCGTGCTGCATCTTCCCGTCATCTATGTCGTTGAGAACAATGGATACGCCATGGGCACCTCAGTGGCACGGGGGACGACCATGGCTCACGAACTCACTGCCAAGGCGGCCGCCTACGGCATTGACGCCACGTCGATTGACGGCATGGACGTGATGGAAGTCTACAACGGCATGAAGCCGATCGTTGATCGTTGCCGGCGATCGGTGCAACCGGCCTTCGTCGAGGCGCGCACCTACCGCTACAAAGGCCACTCGATGTCCGATCCGCGAAAGTACCGCACGAAAGACGAAGAGCAGCAGTACGAGGCGCAGGATCCGATCGAGAAGCTGGCCGGCTTTATGATGTCCGAACGCAAGTTCGCCGAAGCTGATTATGATTCGCTTGCCAAGGCGGTGCGCAAGCAGGTCCGCGAGGCACGTCAATGGACGGACTTATCCCCACCACCCGATATCGAGGAGTTGTATACCGACGTTTATGCGGACGCGTGGGGACCGTACCACGGAACGAGCCTTCCACTAATGATGAAAGAAACGCAGCAGGAGTAAGCATCCGCCGGCCATTCCTTAATCCGGCGCTACCGTCATGAGTCGACAGATCGAATATCGAGACGCCCTTCGCGAGGCGATGTCCGAAGAGATGCGCCGCGATCCGCGCGTGTTCCTCATGGGTGAGGAGGTGGCTGAATACAACGGCGCCTACAAAGTGTCGCGCGGCATGTTGGAGGAGTTCGGCCCGCAGCGCGTGATCGACACGCCGATCTCTGAGACTGGTTTCACCGGATTGGCCGTCGGGGCCGCGATGATGGGACTTCGGCCGATCATCGAGTTCATGAGCTGGTCGTTCAGTCTGGTGGCGGCCGATCAAATCCTCAACAACGCGCCGAAGATGCTGTACATGTCCGGCGGCCAGTTCGGATGTCCGATCGTCTTTCGCGGCAACAACGGGGCGGGGGGGCAGCTTGGCTCCACGCATTCATGGTGCGTCGAATCGCTGTACGCGAACGTTCCCGGGCTCAAGATGGCGATCCCGTTCGATCCATACGACGCTAAGGGATTGCTCAAGACCGCGGTCCGTGACGACAACCCCGTGTTCTTCCTCGAATCGGAACGGCTGCTTTCCGTGAAGGGTGAAGTGCCCGAGGAAGAGTACCTGGTGCCGTTTCAGCAGGCGCTGGTTCGCCGGCCCGGCGCCGACTGCACGGTCGTCAGCTTCGGCCGACCGCTCTATTTTTGCCTCGAAGCGGCCCAGGCGCTCGCCGAGGACGGCATTGAATGTGAAGTGATCGACGGGCGGACGATTCGGCCGCTGGACATCGAAACGATCGTTCAATCGGTGCGGAAAACGAACTACTGCGTCGTGGTGGACCAATCCTGGCCGTTTGCGTCGGTGGGTGCGGAGATCGCAGCGCAAGTGCACGAGCGGTGCTTCGACGATCTGGATAACCATGTCGCGCGTGTTCACGCAGACGATGTTCCGCCTCCCTATGCTTACAACCTCGAGCAAGAGATGCTTCCCAACGCCCGCAAGATTTGCGAAGCGGTGCGGAGTGTTACGTATAACGCCTGACGCCGATCGTCGTTGCGGATAGGCGCCGAACTCCAATCTAAGGTCACGTCATGTCGATCGAGATCACCATGCCCCGCCTTTCGGACACGATGGAGCAGGGCACGATCATCAAGTGGAACGCCAAGGAAGGCGACGCCGTCTCCGCCGGTGATGCCGTGGCCGATATCGAGACCGACAAGGCCACGATGGAGATGCAGGTCTACGACGACGGAACGATCGTGAAGATCCTTGTTGCTGAAGGAGACACCGTCGAGGTCGGGACTGTGATCGCGGTCATGGCGGAGGAAGATGAGGACCCGGCTGAAGTCGCGGCCTCGGTGAACGTGCAGCCGGCGGCGCAAACAACACAGCCAAAGCAGGCAGCCGCCGATGCAGGCCCGGGTCAGACCGTCCAGACGGAATCGCCGGTCCGGCGCGTTATACCCGCCGCGCAGGAGCCTGCTCCCGCCGAGACAGTGCCCCCAGTAGACGCGGCGCAACAGATTGTCGCACCCGCGACAGATGGTGCCGGCGACGGGCGCCTCCGTGTCAGTCCGGTGGCTCGACGCCTCGCCGAGGCGCATAAGATCGACGTCAGCACGCTG
>JADFGE010000004.1 GCA_022567855.1 Planctomycetota bacterium
CGAGCGGTATGAACGGCTACTTCCCCTACCCGCTGGAACACAACAATAATCAGAACTGGGACATCATCGTGGTCAGCCACGAGCTGGGCCATAATTTCGGCAGCCCGCACACCCATGACTATAACCCACCGATCGACGGGTGCGGCTTGGGCGAGTGCAAGAACGCCGAGAACGGCACTCTGATGAGCTATTGCGGCCAGTGTCCCGGCGGTCTCGCCAACTACCGGCTGGAGTTCCATCCGATCGTGGTTGAGACTACGCTGAACTACCTCGCCAATGATGCCCCGTGTGACACGCTGGCCGATCCCGCCGACCTCGACTGCGACGGGAGCGTAGGGGTACAGGACCTGCTCATCCTTCTCGGCAACTGGGGTCCATGCGCTGATTGCGCTGATTGCATCGCCGACCTGGATGGCGAGTGCAGTGTGGGGGTCAAGGATCTGCTCATTCTCCTGGGGAACTGGGGCTAGTCCCAGCCGCGCTGCCGAGGCGTTTGCCCGTCCGTTTGTCGGGCCGCGCCGGTGCCCGCAGCGCCCAACTCATCTCTAAACTTCTGTCGCAGCACGGTTTACAGGCCGGACCCCGTTCGTCCACATCAACGGGGAAAGATGGGGGGGCTGGCGAACTCCTGGTACAATGGCGGCGTGCGGTGCGTGGAAGGAGCAGTGTGCCACTGCGCCTTCGGACATAGGGGAGACCGAGATTTCGTGTACTCAAATTCAACGAAAGGAGACCTACCCATGACACGGACATGCAGAATCTTCGGGTTGGGGCTCGGCACTTTGGTTGTGGGGGTTGCAACCGGGCTGGTCGCCCAGCAACCCACAACAACGGACACGGCCAAGGTTGCCGACACCCTTGTCAATCAATGCGCGAACATTCGTTTCGGCGAGTCGGTGCTGATCACCGGCGGCACACGTGACCAGCAGATGTTGGAGGACATCGCGGTCGAAGTTCGAAAGCTCGGCGCGCACCCCTTGATCACGATCGACAGTGATCGTCTCACGCACAGGCTGTTCACGGAGGTGCCCGCCCAGTTCGACACCCAAGAGCCGAACTTCGCGCTCAGGATGGCTGAAATCGTAGATGCGGTGATCTCGGTGGACTTCACCGAGCGACCGGATCTCCTGGCGGATGTGCCGGCGAAGCGCTTGACCGACCAGGCGAAAGTGTTCAGCGCGGTCTACAAGAAGATGCTCGAACGGGGCGTGTTGCAGGTGCATCTCGGCAACGGGCTGTATCCGACGACCGCCCGCGCCCGGCAGTTTGGGATCACCAAGACCCAGCTGTCGGAGATCTTCTGGGATGGCGTGAACGTCGATTATGCTCGACTTCAGGCCACCGGCGAGCGGGTCAGGAACATCCTGGCCTCCGGCCGAACGGTTCGGATCACCGCGCCCAACGGCACGGATTTGACGGTACAGATCGCCCAGCGCCCCGTCTTTGTGAGCGATGGCGTGATTTCGGTCGACGATCGGTACGCCAAGGGTGCGGCCTGCCAGGTCTGGCTGCCGGCCGGCGAGGTGTACGTTACGCCGGTGGCCAGCGCCGCCCGCGGCACGTTCGTCGCCGATACCTTCTTCTTCCAAGGCAAGCGGATCAATGGATTGACGTTGACGTTCCGCGACGGAAAGCTGACGTCAATGACCGCTCAAAACGAAAGCGACCTCACCGCCCTGCGCGAACGCTATGACGCTGCCCCGGCCGGGCGGGACCTGTTCGCGGCCCTGGACATCGGCATCAATCCAGACGTCACGGCGCCAACTGGTAGCCACATGGTCACGTGGATGAGCGCCGGGACGATCAGCGTCGGCATCGGCAACAATACCTGGGCCGGGGGCGACAATGACGTTCCGTTCGACCTGTTTGCCCACCTGACGAACGGCACACTCACCGTAGACGGGCAAACGCTCGTGGACAAAGGAAAACTGATCGACCGATAGCGACGTCGGCACCGCCGCTCCTTCCCGCACCCGCACTTTGTTGTCCACCCCCTCGGCTCGGCAGATCGACCTCGCGCTCGTCAACCGTCGCTCAAGGTGAGCGCTCTTGATGAGCAGGAGGCATCTTCGGGCACCAGGCACTAGGTATCTGAAGGAAGGCATCGAGGGGGAGGGAAGAAGGCTTGAGGCCCGCCACGGCGGATTCCAAGCAACTTGAGGCTTGAGGCTTGAGGCCCGCCACGGCGGATTCCAAGCAACTTGAGGCTTGAGGCTTGAGGCCCGCCACGGCGGATTCCAAGCAACTTGAGGCTTGAGACTGCCCCGCGGGGAGGGCGTCATGGTGAACGTGGGAGTCGAGTCGCCGCGCGATCGTGACACATCGGGCCAATCCTGTGTCCGATATCGATCACGCTTGCGGCTCAACCCTCGGCGAAGACTGCGCTGCACTGAGGTAGACCCGATCGGATCTCGCCCCAGGTGTCGGTGATCACCCCGAGCGTCCGATTCCCCTAAATATGGTACGCCGCATAGCCGAACGATCCTTCGTCGCCGGTGCGCTGACGTTTGCGCGCGGCTTGGCTGTGTTCTAAGGAAACCGCTGTATTTGGAGATAGCCCCATGGAGGCTCAGTTCACTTCTCATAAGACCGGTAACGACCGCGCGGACCGGACTGTCGTCCGCTCAAGCCGTCGTCGTGCGTGGCTGGTAACGTCGAACGTCGCTGCTTCCCTGATCGTCCTCGTAGCCGGCTGCAGTTCGTGGGACACCGGATCGAATTGGTCGCGGTCGACATCAAGCTCGAACTCGAACCTCGCGTTCGGAGAAGAAGGCCAGCAACTGGACAAGACACGAAGCTACATCAAGCAAGCGGCGCGTCAGGCGGACCTGCCCGAGCAGTTCGTGAGCGAGGCGAGAATCGGCATGGCGGAGGTGGAGCGAAGCCTGGCCAACGCTCGGGCGATCGACATGGAGAGCCAGGCGAATCTGCGCGAGCAGCAGGCGAAGATCATCGCGCATCGGCAGGAGGCGGCTTCCCGCGAGCAGATCGCATTCGCCGAGGCGGAGAATCGGCGCAAGCAGGCCAATGCCGAGCAAAGCCGGCTGTACGCAAGTGTGTCGGCCCGGCAGCGCGATCTCGAGAGCACGGTGGCGAAGAACGAGGCGTTGGCCGAGACGCTGCTGAAGGAGCGCGAGACGATCTACGCAGACATGGCCAGCCAAGCCGACTCCGAGTTCTCGCAGGCCCAGGCGCGAATCGACAAGCTGCGCACGATCCGCCAGACGACCGAGGCGGAGGGAATCGCGGCGATCGAGGACATGCGTGAGCGATCACATACGACGCGCACCCGGGGCACGGCGACGGCCGACGCGCTCCGCGCCGAAGCAGCCGCGACCAAGGAAGGGATGAAGGCTCGCGTTGATGAGCTGGCGATCCAGATCAAGACCGTCCGTAAGCGGAGCGATGCCGAATCGGCCAAGCTGTCCGCTCAGGCTGATGCCGTCGAGAATGACGCCCGGGCCGAAACCCAGGAGCTGTCCGCCCGTGCCGACGCCCTGATGGCGCAGGCGTCCAAGGAGCTGTTCGACCTCAAGGTCACCGAGTCGGAGATGGTGTGGCGCCAAGCTCAGGCTGAGGCCGAGCGGCAGCGGTCCGGAACTCACACGAAGTTCCAGCGGGCGATCGCGGAGATCGATCGGCTTCGGGCCGACGCCACTTGGTTCGCCAACGAGGCGCAAGCCGACTTCGACAAGAGCCACGGCGAGCTGGAGGCTTGGCTCGACAGCCAATCCGCGGAAGCGAACAAGCTCCGCATCAGGGCCGAGCGCACCGAGAAGGTTGCGCGGGCCGAGTTCGTCAAGGCCGAGGCCCAAGCCCGCGCCAAGGCGCTGCGGGAGACGGCCCTACACCAGCAGGAGTTGGCCGAAGCTCTGATGAAAACCATTATCGCCGAGGCCGAAGCCGAAGCGAATCGGATGCGGGCCCAGATCATCGAAGAGCTGGCGCGCGCGCACAAGAAGGGGCAAGTCGAGTTCAGCGGCAAGACCGATCCCGCAATGGAGCTGCCGGCTGGGCTTCACGACGTGCCCGAGTCCTCCACCGTCGAGCCGGTGACCGCGTTCATCGAGCCGGAGCACATCGCCGCCTATCGCTCGGCCTTGGCCGAGGTGATGCGTGATCGTGCCACGGCTGATGCGCAGCAACTGGCCATCGACGCCTCGTTCAACGAGAACAACAGCAAAGCCCAAGCCGTGCTCAGGCAGGAGCTGGCCGTCGCGACTGAAGAGTTGGCCCTGGCCGACGCCATCGAGGTCCAAGCCAGAGCGCAGATCGACGAAGGCGCGGCTCGCATTACCTCAGCCTTGGCCGTCGGCGAGTCCACGTACAACCGCTCGATCGTCGAAGCTGAAAGCTTCCGAAAGGAGGCGACGGC
Organism: Planctomycetota bacterium; assembly: GCA_022567855.1. Taxonomy (GTDB): domain Bacteria; phylum Planctomycetota; class Phycisphaerae; order Phycisphaerales; family SM1A02; genus JADFNO01. The sequence goes on from JADFGE010000004.1 coordinate 4,376, forward strand.
TGGGGCGACCGATCTTCGCGCCGAGGCCAAGGCGAATCTGGAGATATCGTTAGCGCAAGCCGAGCAACTCCGCGCCGAGGCCCAAGCCGTGTCTCACATCGGTAAGAGCGAGGTTCAGGCCCTGGACGCCGAACTCGCAGCGACCAAGCGCCGCGGCAAGGCCGAGGCGAATCGGCTCCTCGTGGAGGCCGACAGCGTCGAGCAGTCCGAGCACGCGATGGCGACCGAGCTGCAAGCTCAGATCACCGCGGCTGACCGCACGCTCAAGGCGGAGTTGACCAAGCTCGATCGTACGGTCGATTCAGCGATCGTCATCGCCCAGGCCAATTACGACGAAGCGATGGCCAGAGCGCACGTATTCTCCCGCAAGACCGATGTGGAGGTCGTGCGACTGAAGGCTCGTAACGAGATGGCGGGCGCCGTCGCCGCCGCTGAGATCGAGCATAATCGCAACCTCATTTTCTCCAACTCGCTCCGCGCCGAAGCGGATATTGATCGTCTGCTGGCCTCAGCCCATTCCGAGCGCGAGCACGCAGAAGCCATGGCCGACGCGCACGAGGCGGCCATTGCCGCTGACAGCCACGTGGCCCGCGCTCAGGCCGACGCCCATCGCCAGATCGCGTCCGCCCGCACCGATGCCGTCGAAGCGCTCTTCAACGCCCGCATCGTGCAAGCGGACTCAGCACGCATTCGTGCCGATACCGATCGCTTCCGCGAGATCCTGCATCGGCGCACGAATCTTGAGGCTGCGTTGGCCCAGGCCGAGTCCGCTCGCGCCGCCTCTCGAACCCGACTGGCGCAGCTGCGAAAGCAGCAGCACTTGCTGCAGGAGACCGCTCTGAAGAATTGGGACGCTCGCCTGGCCGGCTTGAAGTACTACGACCCGGCGAACAAGGCCAAGCCGGGAATCCCCGCCAGCGATATCACGATCGAGGCGCTCCCGGCGAGCGAAGTCGTCGAGGTCCCGACCGATCGCGATCCCTAACGTATTCGTCCTTTCTCAGCGATTTGACCTCGCGCGGGCTTGGAAGCTCGCGCGAGGTTTTCTTTTTGCGCCTTGGGCAAGGACCGTAGTTGACACAACCCGGCTTGCGTTCCGACGCCAAGTGACTTTGGGTGTCCACCGGGTTGACACAACCCGGCTCGCCCAGGCGATCAAACCGAGAGGAACTGCCGCAGTTCCGCCAGCTCCGACTCCAGGTCCGCAGCGCCGTCGAGCGTCTCGGCCACCGTGTCCCGCAACACTCGGCGGAACTTCCGCTTGACCGTGTGGAGCATGCTCGATATTTCCTCCGAACTCCGCGCGCCGACACACGAGACCAAAGACTCGATCGACGCCGGTTGGGAACCGTACACCGCCGGCCTGATTACCCGCGCCTCGAACGCCTGCCAATGTGATTCCAAACCCTCGCGCTGACACGCCGACTCCAATCGCTTCAGCACGATCCCGATGACCGTCGTCGCCCACTGACGATCGAACGCCCGGGTCGGATCTTCAGTGACATCAGGCTCAGCCTGGGCGAGCGCCTCCGGATCGCTCGGTATCAACATCTTCGGCCGCGTCCCGTAACGACCGCTCACCCGGCGATGCTCGTCGATCACAAACTTGCTCAGGGCTGAGAGCAGAAACGATCGGAACCGCCCGCGATCAGGATCGGCCCGCTCTACAAAACCGCGGTCCAGCACAACCTCCGACAGGAACCCCTGCGTCAGGTCGGCGGCATCGTGCGGATCGACACCGCTTCGCCGCAAATAGGCGTAGACCGGGCTCCAATAGACGCTCAGCAGCTCCTGAAGGTCCGCGCGGCTCGCCCGGGCCCGAACGATCAGCGTCCAACTCGTCGTCTGGAAACGACTTGCCGTCTCGTGGGCGTTCACCACCAGCCTTTCTCCAGTTGGCCACAAATAGTCGGCGAGATCGCCGGTTCACTGCCGTAGGTATTGTATATAACGCACCAAAGGAAACATATCATGCCCCTGACACCGCAGCAGGCTAGGAGCCTGGCCGAGCAACTGCTGGATGATGAGGATCCGGTCGATGCATCGTCCGAGGCGCCTGTACCTGCCTGCGACACTGAAAACCAGGGTTTACCCCAGTACATCGGCCCCTACCGCATCGTCGGCATCATCGCGTCCGGCGGCATGGGCGTGGTCTACGAGGCCGAGCAAGAACACCCGCGCCGGGTTGTGGCCCTGAAGGTCCTGAAGCGCGGCCTCACTTCGCCCTCCGCCCTGCGCCGCTTTGAGCACGAAGCCCAAGTCCTCGCTCGTTTACGCCATGACGGCATCGCCCACATCTACGACGCCGGCATGCACGATGACCCCGGCGCGCCGGGAGAGCCTGTGCCATACTTCGTGATGGAGTACGTCCCCAACGCCCGTTCGATCGTTCAGTTTGCTGAGGATCACAAACTCTCCATCCGGGGGCGACTCGATCTGTTCGCCGACGTGTGTGATGCAGTTCACCACGGCCATCAAAAGGGGATCATTCATCGCGACCTAAAACCCGCGAATATTCTTGTGGAAGGCACGGAGGTCCAAACATATAAAGCCGCGACCGGTGGTCGCGGTCTGGTCAAAATCATCGACTTCGGCATCGCCCGCGCTACCGATGCTGATGTCGCCCTCACCACGTTGCAGACGGACGTGCGCGAATTGATCGGCACGCTGCAATACATGAGCCCGGAGCAGTGTGCGGGCGATCCACATGATCTGGACATTCGCAGCGACATCTATTCGCTGGGCGTGGTGCTGTACGAGCTTCTGACGGGTCATCTGCCCTACGACCTGTCGCACAAGTCGCTGCCGAGCGCGACGCGGATGATCGCCGAGGCCGACCCACCGCCGCCGAGCTCATTTGTCCGCAAGCTGCATGGCGACCTGGAGGCGATCCTGCTCAAGGCTCTGCAAAAGGACCGCGAGAAGCGCTATCAGTCCGCGATGGACCTCTGCCGGGACATTCGCCGATACCTGCAAGGCGAGCCGATCGAGGCCCGTGCGCCATCGCGCTGGTCGCTGACCATGCGCTGGTTGGCTCGGCATCCGATCGTGACCACGACGGCCGCATGTTTGACGATTGCAGGGCTTAGCGCCGCTTCAATCTGGATTTCCGTCTGGTGGGTCGGCCTGCGTCCCTACGACATCGAACTCTCACCTGACCAACGTGAGGCAAGACTCGTCTCCATCGGTGGAGCCATTCTGCACAAGTGGGAAACGGAAACCGACAACGGGATCACGTTTGCCGAACTCGTTGAGCGCCCACCCGAAATGGGTGGCGGGAAGCTGGCGATCATCGGCTTCAACGGGAAAGCAAGGACCGAGTATCAAGGTCAGATGTGTGCCTTCGATGCCCAACACCCGTCACGTGAACCCCTCTGGACCAGCGCCATACAACTGAATGAGATCATAGAGCCGTTCCGATCCGGTAAGTACAACCAGCGTGGTTTCGGCGTACGCCGGCATTCCATAGTCGCTGACGTGTTCCTGGATTCGGTGGGGCCAGAGATCGTCGCAGTCTACGCCCACGATCCGGGGTCCGCTGCGGTCGTGCGCGTGCTCGATCTGCACGGCGAAGTGCTGTACGAGATCTGGCACGACGGCACGATCGCGGATGCCGCCTGGCTCCCCGCCAGCGGCCAGATCGTCATGATGGCTTCGAATAGCGAAGTGCTCTGGTCGCAGCGCAATTACCCGGACCTGATCAGACCCAACCCGACAGTTGTCTTTGCGGCCCGTCCGCGAATCGGCCACCTCAGCGAGCGACCGGTTTCAACATCCATCGGCGGTGATCTGACGACCATTGACTACTATCGCTGCCTCCTTCCCGTAGAGGCGGTTGACTGGTTTGGGCTGTTCACTTTCTCGAAGGGGCATCCGGGGGATGATTCTTCATCCCACGTCCGGATTGCGCTCTCCTTGCGCCACAATCCGAGCGCCGCGTTCAGCTTCCTGATCGATGAGCGCGGAGATACCGTGCCGGGCAGTCAAGTGCCGAACGACCAGTACCGGATAGCGCGTGAACGGAATCCCGACCTCCCCGATCCGGCCTCCTTCTACCTCGGTGATCTGCCGCCGATCGTCTCGGCGCCCGAATAGACCAGGCCTCCCGCCGGGCTTGACGTCCGCGGAACACTTCGCGCTCGATTACGCATCGCCCAGTGAGCTCCCGATGGAATCGGGATGTCGCCCCGGTGGACGTGGCAGTACATTTTGCGTTCAGACGCACGGTGACGTCGGACGTCCACCGGGTTGATACAACTCGGCTCACTGGCTGACATAGCCCAGCTCACTGAAAAATCAAAAAATTTCGCCGCTTCTGGGCTAGATCGCCGCCCGCGTTCCGTAGTTGTCGGTGGAGGGAATCTCCCCCGCATCGCCGGTAACAACAGGAGGAACGACCAATGAACGCACAACTGACCACAATACTCTGCTCGATGATTTGCACAGTGACATATGCGAGAGAATATGCATATGCGAGGCCGGACCCGCCATGTTTAGAGATCATCGTGGAAGGCACGTGGCCTGAGTCGGAAGGCGGCAACGGACACACATACCTTGGCGTCAAGATGCCCAGTGGACTTACTTGGGACGAGGCCAAGGTAGTGGCTGAAGACCTCGGCGGTCATCTCGCCACACTCACTTCAGGGCCAGAGAATGATTGGGTTTACGCGAATATCGCCACCGAACCTTGCCTGTGGAACGCCGAAGCGGGGCCATACATCGGCGGCTTCCAGAACCACAAGTCCGAAGAGTACAGCGAGCCCGGCGGGGGTTGGGAATGGGTGACCGGCGAGCCGTGGGGCTATGAGAACTGGGATCCTGCCCAGCCGGACAATGCTCCGTGCGGTCCAGGGTGCCCCGGCGAGGACTTCTTGCACTTCTGGAACCCATCCGCTGCGCAGTGCCCAACCTGTGACGCAACCCCACCGTGCGGACCGAACAATGCCTGGAACGACATCTATCCCACCGACATCTGGCCTGACACCTTCATCGTCGAGATTCCGCCACCCTGCCCTGGCGACCTCGACGGCGACGGGAACGTCGGTGTGAAGGATCTTCTGGAACTGCTCGGAAATTGGGGGCCGTGTGTTCCGTGAAGATGGCACTAGGCACTTGGCACTAGGCATTGGGAAGGCATTGGGGCCCCGATGGAATCGGGATCTCCGACATCGAGGGGAGGGGAGAGCCATGAGCCATGAGGGATGATGACGCCAAAGCCCAGGGAATCCGTTCCCTGGGTTTTTTTGTCTCCCGGGCAGGGGAGTCCCGGGCACGGGAGTGCCCGGGCTTTGGGAGGGGGTCAATCGTGCTGGAGGACCGGGCCGTCTTCGGTCATCTGCTTGGTGAAGCTGAGGATGGCGTCGTCGCCGTGGGGGCCGGTTTCCATCGCGAAGATATTGTCGTGCTGGGTCAACCCATCTTCATCGTACGTCAACCCAGCGGGAAAAAATGACTCAAAGAAATCGACGTGCCCGTCGCCGAAGACAATGTGGCCCCCCCACTTGCGGTTGCGCCCATAGGTATAGGAGCTGGAGTCGTCGACGCCGTTGATCGGCCCGCGATTGCCCAGCAGCGGCGCGCGGGAGTCGCCGCTGAATTTCCAATACCGCTGGTACCGCCTGCCATATAGGGGAATGTGTGCAAACGAGTTGTTCGAGTCAACATCGAGATCGGCGACGAAACTCGGATCCCAGAACACGCCATCATACGGATTATGCGCTGCGTAATTGTAGTCCTCGTCACGCCAGACATTGGGGCTGTACTCGTTGCCGGAGATAAGCTGGGCGGGGATCGTGTACTGCTGCATGATCATTGCGGAAAAGAGGTTGGCGGTGGTGTTGAGGCTGATATCTTCACTGCCGGCAACGGTGCTGGGAGTGATGAACGGCTTGTCCCCAAGTTGATCTGAAACCACCATCGATAGGTAGAGCGACCGAAGGTACTCCTTGTCCTTGAACGACGCGACCGTACCGGGCATCGCGGACTTCTCGCCGGTGATGGCTTGGTTGAGTGAATTGAGCAAGACGACCGAAAGCACGAGCATGAGTGCCATCGAGATGAGCAGGCCGATCATTGAAAAACCTTGAGCGATTCGGTTTATCATCGCCCCAATGATACGCCCAAAGCGCTGGGATTGGTTCACCGGTCGGATTGATCAGGCGATTCAGGGCGGGCCGGCTCGGAGCTGGGCTTGGGGAGCGTATCGAGGAACGCATCGTGCCGTCGACCGGCCGCTTGTGCCAGCAGTCGCTCGATCGGGGTCACGTCGAGGCTTCGGCCGATGACGCGGAAGGTTCGGCGACCCTGGGGCCAGCGCAGTTGGATTCGATAGGAGCGCCCGGACGGGCGGCCGGTGGACGCGGGACCGGCGTCGTACCATCCATGTTGGGCGATCAGATCGCGAAGCTGCCGAATCTCCTGGGCGGTCATCGGGCCGGACCATGTCGTTTTTTCCTGCCGGGCGTCGAGACCACCGCCGAAGTGAATGGTCCCATCGGGCTCGACCCGGTACATCGCGGCGGCGTTGTCCTGGGTAAGCACGAGCATCTTCAGTGACAGGCCGCCCGTTGGAGATTGGGGGTCAACACGAGAACCACCGGCGCAACCGAACGCGGCAAGCGTCGCCACCAACATCACGCAGACGGTGCGCATGAGACGACTGAGGCGCGTGCAGCCGGCGCTCACGGTCGGCGGTACCGTTGGTAGGGATCATCCCCGAAGTCGTATCGCCGCGGGATGACGGGACTTTGCGTCGGCGGCAGATCGCTGGCCCACGCCAAATGCGCCAAGTGCCGCGTCAAAGCGCCGATGGCCGAGTCCGGCGATCCATCAACGTCGATCGTTCGTTGGAATCCCCATCGCTTGCCGTGGCCGGTCAGCGCGAGCAGATACACGACCTGATCGGCTTGCGGCTGGCGATGTTTCCAGTTGGTCAACGGATCGGTCCGAGCTGAATCGGTGAACCCGAGCTGCTGGATGTCGGACCAAAGCTCGGCGACCTGCGCTCGGTTCAAGGCTCGTCGCGGCAGAGGCAGCCAGTCGACGCTGCGGTCCTCATCGAGCCCGAAATGCAGCGATCCGTCCGGAAACAGGACGAATCGGCCGGGGCGCAGGTGGACCGGCGCCGTGGGCTCGCCGTCTACGGTGCGAAGAATGGTCAAATCGACGGTGAAATCGGCCGGCGCGCCCGAAAGCGGGTCCACGGCGTAATCGGGCGCGGCCGTGCAGCCGCCGAGCGTTATCACGATCGCGATCGTGCATCGGGGGATTCGCACGGTGGGCATGGCAGGAGTGTACGCCGATGCGCCAGCACAGCAAGTGATCGCGGCGAGTCGCCGGCCACGGTCGTGTCCTGGCCCAGGGCGCCGCGGGCGACTTTGTCGGTTGGCCCGCGCTGCGGTACCTTGAGCGGCGCGATGTTTGCGAGCGTGAACTGGATCAATGCGTATCTCGACCCGCCGGCCAGCGCCGATGAGCAGGCTGAGCTGCTGACACGCGCCGGGTTCCCACTGGAGGGGCGAGCTGAAGTGGACGGTGGCGACGTCCGGCAGGACTTCGAGATGGCGTCCAACCGCGGCGACGTCGGGTGTCACGTTGGGATGGCGAGGGAAATCGCCGCGATCTCAGGCCGCACGCTCAAGGCCCCGAGGCCGAGCCCGCACCCCACCGCGGGGCGGGCCGATCAGTTCGTGACCGTCATCAATAAGGCGCCCAAGCTCTGCCCCCTGTACACCGGGCGGGTCATTCGCGGTCTGCGGGTCGGCCCGTCGCCGAAGTGGCTCACCGACCGGCTCACGGCCATCGGCCAAATCCCACGCAACAACCTGGTCGATATCAGCAACTTCGTGCTGTTCGAGCTGGGCCAGCCAACGCACGTGTTCGATCTGGCCAAGCTCGGCGGCGCGCAGATCGTCATTCGCATGGCAAAGCCCGGCGAGTCGTTCCTGCCCATCGGTGAAGGCGCGGCCAAGGTGAAACTCACCGAGCAGGATTTGGTAATCGCCGATGAAAAACGCGCGGTGGCAATCGCCGGGGTCAAAGGCGGGGCCGAGACCGCCGTCACCGAGACGACGACCGACATACTGATCGAGGCGGCCAGCTTCGATCCCGTCAGCGTGCGCAACAGCAGTCGCCGGCTCAACATCGCCAGCGATTCGAGCTACCGGTTCGAACGCGGCGTCCATCCGGGTCAAGTGGATTTCGCAGCCGAGCGCTTAGTGGAGTTGATCCTGGAGTTGTGTGGCGGCGAGCTGTGCGAGGGCGTGCTGGCTGAGGGACAACCGATTCCGGAGCCGCGCACGGCGAGCATGCGCCCGGACCGCTGCCGAAAATTACTCGGCATCGAGATCAGTAACGGTTTCGCTTTCGACGGAGCTCGCTTGAGCGAACAGGACGTGGCGCAGGTCATGGCACAGGGGGCACATTGCACCCCTCAGCCTTCTCCTCAACGTCCTGGACTCGAGCGGCTCTGCTCGTCTGGGAATCTGGTGTTTGAGCGAGCGGAGGGGGGCGTCGCCGACGACCCGATAACCAACGGTCGTACTCCTGGCCAGCGTATCGAGTCAGTTGGCTTCTTTACGGGTTCGTCATTTCGGCTGCCGCCCGAAGGTCGATCGTTGCTCACGTTCGGGCCGTCGTTTGTCTCCTTGCTGCCGGAAGTCGCCTGGCAGTTCTCGGATAAGACACCGCGAGAGGGGATCGGCGGATGGTCGGCTGGCGGGGTCCTGAGAGTCGAACGAGGACGTGTCGCGATCTTCGGCGAGCATGGGATTCTTGCAGAACCTCTGGCGTGGGCCGAGCGCCATCCTGAACTCCAGAACCCGCAGTTATTCATGAACGCTCTGCATTGGCTTTCGGGACTTCTCGACTAGTAGCAATGAGGTCGGTCAGGACGATGTTCTCCGGGATAATGAGGTTTTGTGGATCCTTGCCCGGCATAACCGGATCCAGGTCGGTCCAGTAGGCTGGCACGCTTGCGCCGGGTGTACACCGCCGTGGCAGCTCCAGGAACGATCCGAGCGGGCGACCGCGCCGTGTTCTTCTGCGGCTACTTCTTCAACGTCGAGCCCGAGGAGGCCGCGGAAGGCCGCTACCACTCCGGCTACTGGGATGGCCTGCACGGTCTCATGCGGAGCGAGCGACGGTCGGGGAACTGGCTCCATCACAATCCGCGCCCGGCTGCTGCCACCGCGCTTGGATGGGTGCGTCGCTTCAACCAGCACAGGGACGAGCACGGCTATCACGTTTTCCTCGATACCTACCTGTCCTGGCGCGTCGTGTTGCGTGTGATCGGGAGATGGCTGCGGCTCAGCCTGCTCTACTGGCGCTTGGGGGACCTGGATGACGCCTTCCGCCCCCAAGGCTCCGCGCTCTCCCTGTGGCCGCTGCTGAAGCAGGACTGGAGGCGGTCCCTCCAAGGAGGCGTCGCCATCGGCAACCTGCTCACCATCGAGCTGTTCGACGAGGCGCTGCGGGAGCTTCCACATCAGAAGCTCGGACTCTACCTCTGCGAGAACAACGAGTGGGAGCGCGCCTTCATCCACGCATGGCGCAAGCACGGCCACGGCCGGTTGATCGCGGTACCGCATACCACGGTGAGCTTCTGGGACCTGCGCCACTTCATCGACCAGCGCGTCCGGTGCGGGTCGGCCGCGCATCCCATGCCGCTCCCCGACCTCACCGCGCTCAACGGCCCGGCCGCGGTGGACGGCTACCTCAGCGCCGGCGTCCCACGCGACGCCATCGTCGAATGCGAAGCGCTGCGCTTCGCCCACCTGCGCGGCATGCGCAGCGCGCGCTCCGCTCCTGCGCGAAGCGGCGGCCGCATCCGTGTCCTGATCATCGGCGACATCATGGCTTCCTTCACCGCCGCGATGCTCCGTTTGCTGGAGGAGGCCAAGCCCAGCATCCCAGCCGATACCATGTTCGATATGAAACCGCATCCGGCGTCTCCCATCAGGCCTGAGGGCTTTCCGTCGCTCGATCTGACGCTCGTGTCGGAGCCGCTGACCGCGATCTTCGCCGACTACGACGTCGCCTACGCCAGCGTCACGACCTCGGGGGCCGTCGAAGCCTGGCTCGCCGGGCTACCCGTGGCCGTGATGCTCGATGAGGGTGAGCTCAACTTCAGCCCGCTGCGCGGCCGCGAGGGCGTCCGCTTCGTCAGCACGCCGGAAGAGCTGGCCGAAGCGCTGGCGGCACCGGACGGGGAGGCCGCCGTCCATGCCGACGCCGACGGTTTCTTCCACCTAGACCCCGATCTGCCACGCTGGCAGCGGATCCTGTCCGGTTCTGTTTCAGGTGACGGCGAATCCCCTGTATGATTGAAAGATTAGTGCGACCGACGGGCAATTCTTGCGGTCCAACGCACAAGGAATAGCATGAGGACGAATCCAATCGTTAGGCGGCTGTATAAGGTAGCTAAAGACAAGCTCGGAATACGTGTTGTCGACTACGCTCCGCTACCGGCCGAGCATGATCCGATCAGGCACATCAAGCGGCAGGCCAAAGGGAAAGACCCGGACTTGTTGGAACTCCACCTCCGACAGCTGCTCGAAGAATCGTTCTCCTATCAAGACGATGTAAGCGGGTTGAGAACAGCTAAGAACCGGATGCAGTATCTTCTCACGTGTTACGAACTATTCAAAATGGTGGCAGGAATACCCGGACATATCGTTGAAGTGGGCGTCTGGCGGGGACTAACAGCAATGTTGTTCGGCCACTTCATCGAACTGTTCAACCAGCAGTCGGTTAGGCAGTATTTTGGATTCGATACCTTTGAAGGGTTCACGGCAGAAGACCTCGTTGGCGAGGCTGACACGGTGCCTCTGGCAGGCAGATTCTTATCCACAAGCTATGAGTTCGTCAACGCGCTAGCCCAACGCCAAGGGTATCGGCATATGCATTTCGTGAAGGGCGATGTGAAAAACACCCTGCCCAGTTTCCTCGAGGAACGCGCAGATTTCAAAGTGGCACTCCTTTACATCGATTGTGATGTGTATCTGCCGACGAAAGCTACTCTGGAACTGCTCATCGGCAGGATGCAGACCGGCGGAGTCATTGCCTTCGACGAGTACAACCACTGGCCTGAGATGCAAGGAGAAACCAGAGCAGCTGACGAGATTCTTCGCCAGCATGGCCTGCGGCTACAGGTTCTTGGTCCACCATCCAACATTAGCGCATATTGCCGGGTGGACTAAGTAATCGGCATCCGCAAGCAAGGTTGGGCTCAAGAGCGTTGTTCGCAACCTCAACCGGGGCTGTGCCGAGGGCTAGAGAATGCTAACCATGCTAGCGCCAGTCGTTGCCTCTTCTCAGATCCTGATCGCCCGCGCTGGCAGCGGATCCTGGCATCTTCCGAATGAGATCAACCCGTAGCCAACTCCGGGACGAGGCGGATCCCGCGGACACGCACGAAAGCGCGTTCATCATCTTCGGCAGCCCCCAAGTGCCGTCGGTCTATTCGCTCGGGGTCGCGCTCGCCCAACTGCGGTCCACGTCGCTCGTCCGGATCGGCGCTTCATACTTGCCGTTCTCCACAGCGCCGCTCTGGCCGATGGACGACGTTGCGCAGGGTCTCAGCAGGACGGCCTGGACCTACCCACCGGGGTTCAACGGCAAACTCTCCCGCCTCTTCACCCGCACCATCCGAGACCGCTTCGAGCGGGCAGTACGCGGCCATCAAGAGCGCGACGGCATGGCCCCCTACGTCATCACTCCGCACCCCCGGTTCGAGAGGTATACGTCGGGCGTTGAGGAAGAGAAGCTCGTCTACCTCAACTACGATGACTACGCCACCTACACGAAGGCTGGCACGCGTATCGAGAACCCCCTCGAACCGCTGTTGGTAGCCCGCGCCGGCACCGTCCTGTGCAGCTCCCGCTACCAGCGCGACCGGTTCGCGCGGCGATTCCCGGAGAAGGCAGACGCCTTCTGGCACCTACCGCACGGCGTGCACGTGACGTCCCTCAACCCGGCGCCCAGCGATGCCCCCGTCAAAGATACGGTCTGTGTCGTGGGAGCCCTGACTGCCCGCTACGACTGGGCACTCATCGAGGAGGTGGTCGATCGTCTGCCGGCCGTCGAGTTCTCCTTTTGCGGCGAGATCGGGCTGGGGCACGTGGCGATGGAGCGAGAAGGCTGGCAGGCCCACATGAGGACCGTACTCGAGCGCCCGAACGTCAGTCACATCCGGTCCTTGGAGCCCGGAGGGACCTCCCACGTCTTCTGGAGCTCCGCGGTGAGCTGGATACCGTACGACCCCGATCTGCCATTCGTGAAAGCGTGCTGTCCTCTCAAGCTCGGCAACGGCCTGGCGAGTGGCCGGCCCGTCATCAGCGCGGACGTTCCCGAATGCCGCCTGTACCCTGAGTGGGTCGGCATCCACACGAGCGCCGACGAAGCAGTCGCCCGGATCTCGGAGGCGCTGGCAACTGCTGGTAGCCCGGCCGCCCGGGAACGGAGCCACGAGCAAGTGGAGTTCGCGTCGAAGAACACCTGGGCGACCCGAGCCGAGCAGCTCATCGAGATCTTGGAACGTCAAGAGGGGGCCGGCGAGGCGGGCGCGGGCCAAGCGCCCACTTAGCGATGCACGTTCTCATCATCCCGTCCCAGCCACTGCTCACGGCACGGCATCCGATCGCCGGGATCTTCCAGATCCATCAGGCCGATGCCCTCCAGCGCGGCGGTTTTCAAGTGGGCGTGATTGCGCCAGGTGTTATCACTGTACGCTTCCTCCTCCGGCGCTATCCTTATCCGAGATTCGAGCGGACCAACGGATATCCCGTACTCCGGCACTACGCCCGGAGCTACTTCCCGCTTCGATGGCGCCAGCTTGAGTCAGTGGTCGCGCAGTTTCGCGATCTTGGTGAGACTCTTTACAAGTCATATGTCGCGGCGTACGGCAGACCGGACGTCGTCCATGCCCACAACATCGCCAACGCAGGATTCATCGCGCAGGCCATCCATGAACGGCACCGCGTCCCGTATGTCATCACCGAGCACTCAAGCCAGTACCTCGTCGGGCACGCTCCCGCCGAGCGCTCGGCTCGCATGGCGCAGTGTGCCCGGGCGGCCGGTGCGATGACCGCCGTCAGCCGAGCGCTCGCGGATGCGGTCGCCGATCAACTCTCACTCGATGAGGTCGCGGTCCTGCCCAATGTGGTCGACCCTTCCATGATGGCGAGTCCGCTCGTCGCCCGGCGGAACCGCGAGCGGGATATCACGTTCCTCAGCGTCGGCGCATTGAACTCGAACAAGGACCACGCTTCGCTGATAAATGCGTTCGCCCGGCACTTCAAGGGACAGCCGGCTGCCATACGCATCGGAGGGACAGGACCGCTGAGGCGCGACCTCGGGCGGTTGGCGCGACGCCTCGGCGTGCGCGATCAGGTCGAATTCCTGGGCTATCTGGACCGCCAAGCCCTCCTCAGGGAGTTGCAGGCAGCCGACTGCGTTGTTCAGCCCAGCCTTCACGAGACTTTCGGCGTCGTGCTCATCGAAGCGCTGGCTTGCGGCCGGCCGGTGATCGCGACGCGGTGCGGCGGGCCAGAGGACATCGTCGATGAGTCCAATGGCCTCCTCGTCGAGCCGGGGGACACCGCCGCGCTGGGTGCAGCCATGGAGCGGATGGCGATCACGAAAGGGCAATACCGCCCGGAGCGTCTTCGTGAAGATTGCGACGCGCGGTTCGGGGAGGCAGCCTTCATCAAGAACGCCCGGCGCGCATACCACAATGCTCTCCGCTAAGCTGCCCCACAACAGGACGGGTGCCGCCGGCACGCGGATGAACAGATGACGCCACAGGAAACCCTGGTCCAGAAGATCAATGACCATACGGCGGTCGTCGGCGTGGTGGGCCTCGGCTACGTCGGTTTGCCGCTCGCCGTCGAGAAGGCGAAGGTCGGCTTCCGAGTCATCGGCGTCGAGCAGAACCCCCAACGCGCCGCCAAGATCAACGCGGGCCAGAACTACATCGCGGACGTGGCCGACGCTGACCTGGCTGCAGTGGTGGCCGACGGCCGCCTATCCGCCGCCACGGACTTTTCGCGCGTCGCTGAGATGGATGTCATCGTCGTCTGCGTACCCACCCCGCTGACGAAGAACCTCACGCCTGACCTTCGGCACATCGAGAACGTGACCGGGGAGATAGCACAGCACCTGCGGCCTGGGCAGCTCGTGTCGCTCGAGTCCACGACGTACCCGGGCACCACGGACGAAGTCATGCTCCCGATCCTCGAAGGCAGCGGGCTGAAAGTCGAAGAGGACTTCTTCCTTGCGCACTCCCCGGAGCGCGTCGACCCGGGGAACCAGCGCTACACAACGAAGAACACGAGCACGATCGTTGGGGGTGTCGGTCCGCGCTCTCTCGAGGTCGCCGTCGCGTTCTACCGGCAAACGATCCTGGAGGTCGTGCCGGTTTCCAGCACCAAGGCAGCCGAGCTCGTGAAGGTGTTCGAGAACACGTTTCGCGCCGTCAACATCGCGCTCGTCAACGAGCTGACGCTGCTGTGCGACCGCATGGGGCTCAGCGCCTGGGAGGTGCTCGACGCGGCATTCACGAAACCCTTTGGCATCATGCCGTTCTATCCCGGGCCTGGCGTCGGTGGGCACTGCATCCCCATCGACCCTCACTATCTCGAGTGGAAAGCGAGGGAGCTCAACTTCAACACGCGCTTCATCGCGCTGGCCGGCGAGATCAACCGCCACATGCCTGAGTTCGTGCGCGAGAAGGCCATCCGCGTCATGAACCATCTCGCCGTGGTCCCGCGCAACGCGCACGTGCTGATCCTGGGCGTCGCATACAAGCGCGACCTCGACGACTGCCGTGAATCGCCAGCCATCGAGGTGATCAAGCTCCTGCAGCATGAGGGTGCGAGCGTGGACTACCACGACCCGCACGTGCCGGAGCTCGCCCAGGACGGCATCGTGCTGAGCAGCATCGCCCTCACCGCCGAAGCCCTATCCGCAGCCGACCTCGTCATCGTGACCACCGATCACACGGCGGTCGACTATGAGTTCGTGGTGCGGCACGCGCGGCACGTGCTGGACACACGGAACGCCACCAAGGACGTCGAGACCGGACGGGAGCGGATCACCCTCCTATGACAGCCGGCGGCACGCCACAGGTCGCGGTCCTGGGCGCTGGCGCTTGGGGCAGCAACCTCGCGCGCACCCTCCATGACCTGAGCGCGCTTGGCGCCGTCGTCGACCCGGCGCCGTCCGTGCGCCGGGCAGTCGCAGCGCGCTACCCAGGCGTGGCGGTCCACGCCGCGCCGGCAGACGTGCTGGGGCCAGGCGTCGCCGCCGTCGCGATCGCCACGCCGGCGGCGACCCACCACGCCATCGCGAAACAAGCCCTCCTCGCCGGCAAGGACGTCTTCGTCGAGAAGCCGATGACGCTACGGCCCGACGACGCGGAGGAGCTGGCGCGCCTCGCTGAGCGTGAGGGCCGCGTGCTGATGGTGGGGCACCTGCTGCTCTACCAGCCCGCGATCGAGTACATCGCACGCCAGCTCCGCGACGGCCTCCTCGGCCGGCTCCACAGTCTGCACCAAGAACGCCTCAAGCTGGGCCGCGTCCGCGCTGAGGAGAACGTGCTCTGGAGCTTCGGCGTGCACGACATCGCCGTCCTCCTGCACCTGGTCGGCTCCGAGCCGACCGACGTCTGCACCGCCAGCCACCGCATCCTGCAACCGGAAGTCGAGGATGACGTGCACCTGCACCTGGGCTTCGAGGGCGGCGTGCAGGCGCACCTCCACGTATCGTGGCTCTGGCCCGAGACGCGCAGACGCCTCACCGTCATCGGCTCGGAGGGCATGTTGACGTATGACGAGGTATCGGGCGTCGTCACCCTTCACCGCAAGACGGTGGATGCCGACCTCGCCGAGCATGATGGCGGCACCGAGGTCGTGTTCACCTCGAAGGACGAGCCGCTCCGGCTCGAGATGGAGCACTTCCTCGCGCGCGTTCGCGACAGAGGCCGGCCGCTCTCGGACGGATGGGACGGCACACGTGTCGTCCGCGTGCTCGAGCGTGCGGCAGGCGCGGGGTAAGCGGATGGCGGCTTACGTCGATCCCACCGCATGCATAGACCCCGGCGCACAGATCGGCGACGGCACCAAGGTCTGGCACTTCTCGCATGTGATGCCCAAGGCCGTCATCGGACGGAACTGCTCACTGGGCCAGAACGTGTTCGTGGGCAACAACGTTTCCATCGGCGACAACGTGAAGATCCAGAACAACGTCTCCATCTACGAGGGTGTCACCCTGGAAGACGACGTTTTCTGTGGACCAAGCATGGTCTTCACGAACGTGCGCACCCCACGCGCGGCGTTTCCACGCAACACGAGCGCGGACTACCAGCACACGCTCGTCAAGCGTGGGGCGTCCCTCGGCGCCAACGCGACGATCATCTGCGGCCTCACCGTCGGGGAGTGGGCATTCGTCGCAGCCGGTGCCGTGGTCACGCGTGACGTGCCCGCGTTCGCGCTGGTCGCCGGCGTACCTGCACGGCGCATCGGCTGGGCCTGCGCCTGCGGCGAGACGCTGCATTTCGAGCGGGACGACGCCACCTGCACCGAGTGCGCGCGGCGATACGTGCGGTCGGACGACGAGGCGGTCCACCCCGTCGATCCCATCCAGATCGAGGAGCGGCGACGCGCGTGAAGGCCACTGGAACCATTCCGCTCTACGACCCGCGCCCCGAGGTCGAGGACCTCTGGGACGAGCTGAACGAGGCCATCCAGGGGGTTCTGCGCAGCGGCCAGTTCATCTTGGGGCCCAACGTCGAGGCATTCGAGGAGGAGGTTGCCACCTATCTGGGCGTGAAGTACGCGATCGGCGTCAACTCCGGCACGGACGCACTCGTTATCGGTCTCCGCGCGCTGGGCATCCAGCCCGGGGACGAGGTCATCACGACGCCGTTCACGTTCTTCGCAACCGCCGAAGCCATCAGCAACATCGGCGCCAATCCCGTATTCGTCGACGTCGAGCCGGATACGTTCAATATCGACCCGAACCTCATCCCCGAGGCCATCACGGATCGCACGAGGGCCATCCTGCCGGTCCATCTGTTCGGGCACCCGTGCGACATGGACCCGATCCTCAAGATCGCGGTGGAGCACGACCTCAAGGTGCTCGAGGACACGGCACAGGCGTTCGGTGCGGCCTCCAAGGGGCGCAAGGCCGGCGCGATGGGCGACGCCGGCGCGTTCAGCTTCTTCCCGACCAAGAACCTCGGAGGGTTCGGCGACGGAGGCATGCTCACAACGAACGATGCAGAGGTCGCGCGCGTCGCAAGGATGCTGCGGGCGCACGGGTCGGAGGCCAAGTACCACAACGAGGTGCTCGGCTACAACTCACGGCTCGACGAGATGCAGGCGGCCATCCTGCGCGTCAAGCTGCACCACCTCGACGAGAACAACGACGCTCGGCGCAACGTCGCTGAGCGATATCGCCGTGCCTTCGCCGGCATCCCTGGCATCGTCGTGCCGGCCGAGCGCGAGGGCGAGCGCCACGTGTTCCACCAGTACGCCCTGCTCGTGCAGGACGGCCGGCGCGATGCCGTTCGTGCCGCCGCGGCCGATGCCGGCGTCAGCACGACGGTGTACTACCCGACGCCGGTGCACAAGCTGCCGGTGTACGCACACCTTGGCGCACGGGCACCGGTGGCTGAGAGGATCGCCACGGAGATCGTCTGTCTGCCCCTGTGGGCACGCATCGAGCCGAGCGTGCAGGAGCGCGTCGTCAGTGCGTTCCGTTAGGCAGGCGGATCGCGCGTGAGCTGTTCAATGCCGGCCGTCGAGCCATGAGCGGCGACACCGGGCTGGGGCGGTTGCGGGTCGTGCATATGACGTCCGTGCACTCGCCCGACGACATCCGGATCGTGCGCCACGAGCTCATGACCCTCTCTGCGCACGGCGCCGACGTGACGCTGATCGCACCACGCCATGCGCGGCCCGCGCCCGAGGGCGTTCGCGTGCTCCACGTCCCGGCGCCCGCCTCGCGTTGGCAGCGGATAACGCGCACGACGCGAGACGTATACCGCTCGGCCGTATCGGCTGACGCTGACGTCTACCACTTTCACGATCCCGAGCTGATCCCCGTCGGGATCTTGCTGAAGGTCCGGGGCAAGCGCGTCGTGTACGACGTCCATGAGGACTACCCGCGTCAGATCCTAACCAAGGACTGGATCCCGAGCGTTTTCCGTGGCGTGATAGCCCAAGGAACGGCGCTCGCGGAGAAGATCGCATCTCTCCTTTTCAGCGGCATCGTCACCGCCACGCCAGCGATCGCGAGGCGTTTCCCCGCGCACAAGACCGTGGTCGTGCAGAACTTCCCGGCGCTGGAAGACTTCAGCACCGGTGAGGTCATCCCGTATCACGAGCGGCCTCTCCAAGCAGCCTATCTGGGTGGCATCTCCGCTGCCCGTGGCGTGTTCGAGATGGTCCGGTCCATGGAGTTGATCCCCACCTCGTTCGACGCGAAGTTGGTGCTGGCCGGTACTTTTGACTCCGCCTCCTTGGAGGAGGAGATCCGCGGGCTTCCGGGATGGAGCCGCGTCGATTTCCTTGGATGGCAGTCGCGCCAACAGGTGGCCGACATCCTGGCCAGCGCACGCGCAGGCCTGGTGCTCTTCCATCCCGTGCCCAACCACACCGAGGCCGAGCCCAACAAGCTCTTCGAGTACATGTGCGCCGGACTCCCGATCGTGGCCTCCGACTTTCCACTGTGGCGAGAGATCGTGGGGAAGGCGGAGTGCGGGTTGTTGGTCGATCCGTTAGATCCCTCAGCCATCGCGGATGCCATCCGATGGATCTTCGAGCACCCCGATGATGCAGCGGCGATGGGCGAAAGAGCGCGGGAAGCGTCCCGCAACCGGTACAACTGGGATGCCGCGGCGCGCAAGCTCCTGGAGTTCTACGGCAGATTGGCATGAAGATCGTCGCCATCGTCGGGGCACGCCCCCAATTCATCAAGGCCGCCGCGGTGTCGCGGTCGCTGAAGGCGGCACCCGGGATCGAGGAGGTGTTGGTCCACACGGGCCAGCACTACGACGACAACATGAGCCGGGTCTTCTTCCAGGAGCTCGAGCTCCCCGAGCCGAGCTATGACCTCGCGATCGGCTCCGGTGCTCACGGAGAGCAGACAGGACGGATGTTAGAAGCCATCGAACGGGTCCTCGTCACCGAAAAACCCGGTTGGGCAGTCGTGTACGGCGATACCAATTCCACGCTCGCGGGGGCTCTCGCAGCGGTCAAGCTGCATATCCCCGTGGCCCACGTGGAAGCCGGTCTGCGCTCCTTCGATCGAAGGATGCCCGAGGAGGTCAACCGCGTTCTGACCGACCACGCCTCCGACGTGCTGTTCGCTCCCACCGCGACCGCCGTCGCCAACCTCCGCCGGGAGGGGTTCGCTGACGCTCGCATCCATCTGGTGGGAGACGTGATGTACGACGCCGCCCTGTACTACGGAACGGCGGTAAAGAGCCGGAGCCCCCTCCTCGAAGAGCTGGGCATCGAGCCGAAGAGCTACGTCCTGGCCACGGTGCATCGCGCCGACAACACCGATGACCCCGACCGGCTTCGAGCCATCTTTGACGGATTGGGGAAGGTAGCAGCCCAGATCCCCGTGGTGCTACCGCTACACCCACGCACGCGCGCTGCCTTGGAGCGGTACGGGATGGCGGAACAGACCCATCGCGGACTACACCTGATCGATCCCGTGGGCTACCTGGACATGCTGCGGCTGGAGTCGAACGCCACGCTCATCGCGACGGACTCGGGCGGCGTCCAGAAGGAGGCGTTCTTCTGCCGGGTGCCGTGCGTCACGCTCCGAAACGAGACCGAATGGACAGAGCTCGTCGATGCCGGCTGGAACCGCCTCGCCCCGCCCACGTCGTCCGAGGCTATCGCCGCGGCGCTCCTCGGCGTGATTGAAGCGCCGCACACAGCGCCGGCGGACCTCTTCGGCGGCGGCCACGCATCAGAGGCCATCGCCCAAGCCCTCCTGGGGGTAGCGGATCGCGCTCCCTCGTCCTGACCAAGGCGCATCCTCGCTGGACCGTCCCGCTATGGACGGCGCAGCATCCCCGGTCAAGCCTCGGAGAGGGGGAAAGATGCTGGTATGGGTCCTGCAGACCGGCGAGCCTACGCCCGCTCCCGGTCGCGACGGGAAACACTTTCGTACCCGCATGCTCGCCAGCGCGCTCGTCGGGCGGGGTCATCGGGTCCTCTGGTGGACGAGTACCTTCGACCACTACGCGAAGCGCCACGTCGCCAAGGCCGGAGAGACGCGAGAGATCGAGTCCGGCATCACCATCCGCTTCCTCCCCGCCTTCGCCTACGCGCGCAACCTGTCCGTGCGCCGATACGTTTCCCACATCCGCACCGCGCGAGCCTTCCGCCGCGCGGCGGAGAGGGAGCCTATCCCCGATCTCATCGTGGCCTCGATGCCCGACTACTTCCTCGCGGCCGAGGCCGTGTCGTACGGGCGTGCGAGAGGGGTCCCGATCGTCGTCGACGTTCGCGATCAGTGGCCCGACGTATTCCTAAGCGTCCTGCCGCAGTGGTCCCGGCTCCTCGCGGCCGCCGCATTGGCTCCCGACCGGTCCAAGCTGCGCCGCCTGCTGCGCGACGCGGACGCCACCACCTCCGTGATCGACTCCGTACTGTCGTGGGCCCTCGAGAGGGCGGGCCGCGAGCGTCGAGCGTGGGACCGGGTGTTCTATCTCGGCAGCGAGGC